>CAYRCA010000191.1:1698-6268 GCA_964422565.1 uncultured Acidobacteriota bacterium
TCGGGCCAGACGGATCGAGCCATGTACTCCTTCTGACGGTTCCGGTACACCACCGGAAGGTTGACCATCTTTTCCGGTGAGACCGCCGCCACGAAGGGGACGTTTTCTCGAATCGCGTAGGCGTCGTCCGTCTCCAGGACGATGCTCCGGCCCGACCGCATTCCGCCCGCCTGCTGGCTGGTCTGGCCCGATCCCACGATGACCACGTCTTGACCGACGGCCCAGAACGCCTCCCGGAAGGCCCGGTCGAAGCCGCTGCCGTAGCTCATCAGGAGGAGGAACGACGCCACCGCCCAACCGAGGCTGAGGATCGTGACGATCGAGCGCCGCCGGTTGGCGAGCAGCGAGGCCAGGGAGGATGCGAACAGGGTCCGGATGTTCATGACTCGAATCGGAGTGCTTGAATCGGAGTCATTCGGGCGGCCCGCCAAGCGGGGGGAAGCGCCGAGATCACCGCCACCGCTCCCAGGATAAGCACGAGACGGACAATCAGCGTCTGGTCGATCGGAAGACCTCCCAAGAAGGCGGGCATGGGCAGGGAGTTGACCACCGCGGCCAGGCCTCCCACCAGCAGGAGGCCGGCCGTGCCGCTTATACCGGCGAGGACGATCCCCTCCAGAAGCACCTCGAAGAGGACCCTTCCCCGGGTGGCTCCCACCGCTTTCTTCAATCCAATCTCCGACGTCCGCTCCACTACCGACGTCATCATCGTGTTCATGACCCCCATGCCCCCGAGGGTAAGGGTGATCAACCCCACGGTACCGAGAAAGAGGCCGAGCGAGCCGAACATTTCGTCGAAGATCGCCGCGGTTTCAATGGTGTCCCACATCGGTACCGCCGCGGTGTCGTCGGGGTCGAAGTCGTGGATTCGCGCCAGTGTGCGCCGAACCTGAAGCTGGGCCTCCTTCCACTGATTCAGTGACTTGGGACGATATACAAGGTTCTGCACCCGGCCTTCCACGGCCACGCCTCGGAAGGGGGGACAATCGGAGCGGAGCGTCGTGTTGGGGATCAGGATCTTGTCGTTGTCCCATCCGTCGTAGCTGCTGGTCTGGTCTTTGTCATCCATCAGGCCGACGACGGAGTACTCGTAGCCGTTGATCCGCACCGTCCGGCCGAGGGGGTCGGTCCAATCCTCGAAGAGCTGCTTGCGGACGGAATCGCCGAGAACGCACACCCGGGATCGATTTTCCACGTCGGACCAGTTGATATTCCGCCCCCTGCCCGCCGGCAGGTTGCGGATCCGCAGGTACTCCGGATCGACGCCGAGCGCGAGAAAGCGTCCCGCGTTGAACTCGCTCTCGGTGGGGACCGACCAGGTCTTGATCTCTTCCGCCACCACGGACACGAGGGGACACTGCCGCCGGATCGCCTCGACATCGCTCTGATAGAAGCGAATATTGCGCCCCGCTCTGCGTCCGCCGGCCTGAAGCTCGGTTCGCCCCGGAAACACCATGACGATGCCGTCGCCCAGCTGTTCCCAGTGCTTCCGTTGTCCCTCGCGGAACCCCTCTCCGAGGCTCCCGATCAACGCCAGACAACAGATGCCCCAGCCGATCCCGAACATGGTCAGGAAACTCCGGAGCTTATGCCTCCAGAGTTCCGAGACCGCCTGGCGAAGAGGCGTGGTGAACTTCGCTGAGAGACTCATGGGACTCCGACGCAATTCGCTTGCCCAGACGTGACGAACGGACCGAAAGCGTTCGGCCTATTGCAGGATCACTTCGTCCCCTTCGGCAAGACCTTCGACGATCTCCGCTCGGGTTCCCGTCGTGATGTCGGTCTTCACGGCAACCCTCCGCCGGCCGTTTTCCCCCGTGGGGTCCGGAACTTCGACCCGTGCGTTCCTCTCCTGGTCGTATATCAAGGCGCCTTCCGGTATGGTGAGAACGTTGCGGTGCTCCTCCAGAATGATCTCCGCGTTCGCCGACATCGCCGCCAGGAGCAGACCCTCCGGATTCTCCACCGAGATGCGCACCTCGAAGGACGTCACGTTGTCCTGTTCCCGTCCCAGAGGGGCAATCATGTAGACCTGTCCCCCGAAGACTTTGTCTCGGTGGGCTTGCACCGTGATTCGGGCCGGAAGGCCGTCACGGATCCTGCCGATGTCGCTCTCGGCGACGCTACCCTTGATGTAGACCTCCCCCATATTCCCGAGTGTCAGGACGGTGGTGGCTCCAGCGCCCATGGTGAGGATGGATGAAACCGCTCCTCCCACCTCGACCTCCCGGGCGAGGACGATGCCGAGAATGGGCGAACGGATGGTTGTGTAGCTGAGTTCCTCACGAATCCGCTCGACGGCGGCCTCGACCTGAGCCACCTGGGCTCTTCGCTGAGTCACGGCGGCGCGGGCAACGCCGATGGAGGCGGCGGCGGCCCGCTGGCGGTTGAGAGCCTCCCGGAGCCGCCCCCCCGTTTCGTCGAATGACGACTGAGGGATGAGCTGCTGTTCCAGGAGTTCGATGCTCCTCTTGTGATTCGAACGGGCCAACTCGACGTCGTAGTCCTCGGCCAGGATCTGCGCGCGCTCCAGCTCCGCCAGAGAGGCCTCGACGTCGGCCCTGGCGGCCTGAAGGTTGGCCTCGGCCTCCCGCAGCTGAGCCTCGAGTTGATCGCGGTCGAGTTCGACGAGGACATCACCGGGACGGACCACATCACCCACGTCGACATGCAGATGCTTGACGATGCCCGAAGCCTTGCCGCGTATCTCGATCTTGTTCGAGATCGGCTCGACGTAGCCGGTGGCGACGACCGATCGAGCGATATCGGCCCTGACCACCGTCGCCAGGAGGGACGGATCGATGTTCGGCGGCTCCGAGTCCATGCGGCTGTACACGAATGTCCCGACCGCCACGACCAATAAAACCGAGCCGATGAACAGCCACCGCCGAGCACGCCTTCGAGCCATAGGCCTTCTCTCCTTCCTCCCAAGGCTGATACGGAAGCGGAACTGGGAAGGTTCAATGCGCCCAGATGTCGGGCGACTCGTCGTCATCCGCTTGCGGGGTTGGTCGGGCTCGGAGCATCGGGGCGTTGGAGCGGCGAGTTCCCGACAGTTGGACGCAGGGTTTATAATCAATCCAGTTTCCAGTTGTTTCAACAATTCCTCATAGCAACGTCCTCTCAAGGAGGTGTCCCCGTGGCAAGCAACGGTCGCTTTTGCTGGTATGAACTCATGACAACCGATCCCCGGGCAGCCAAGGACTTCTACACGAAGGTCATAGGCTGGTCCACCGAGGAATGGCGGGGCTCGCCCATGCCGTACGAACTGTGGAAGACGGCCCGGGGTCCCGTAGGTGGTGTGATGGAGCTGCCCGACGAGGCAAAGGCCAAGGGCGTTCCGCCTAATTGGTTGGCCTACATAGAAGTCGACGACGTCCCCGCGGCGGCCGAGAAAGCCGGCACGTTGGGCGGAAAAGTCGAGAAGGAGCACACCGAGATCCCGAGTATGGGCTCCTTCGCTATCATTTCGGATCCTCAGGGCGCCATGTTCGCGATCTACCGATCCGATTCCGAAGAGCAAGCGCCCCCCGGAGGTCCGGGTGTCGGGGATTTCTCTTGGCACGAACTCGCCACGACAGATCACGAGGCGGCCTGGGAGTTCTACGGCGCGTTGTGCGGCTGGCGGAAAGCGGACGTTGTGGATATGGGCGACATGGGCGTCTACCAGATGTTCGCGCGGGCGGAGCATCCGATCGGTGGAATGTTCAACAAGTCCAAGGACACGCCCGGACCTCCCTTCTGGCTTTACTACGTGAAAGTTGAGAGCGTTCATCGAATCGTTGAGAAAGTCGGGGCAAGTGGCGGGCAGGTGCTCGACGGCCCGATGCAGGTAACCGGCGGAGATTGGATCGCCCGGTGCGTGGACCCCCAGGGAGCAGCGTTTGCCATTCACTCCTCGGCGAGGGGATAGCGGTCGGGCCGCGGCGTCAAGACGACCGATGTTTTCCCGGGACGCCGGCCAATCGTTGTGAGTCGTATCGAATTGTCGGATCGCCGGTAGCGGTGACGGCGATGATCGCTTCGCAACGACCTCGACGACCCGGGGCGATACACGCCTCGGCCTCCGCCGGGGCCGGCGCTTCTTATCCCGCCGGAATCAGCCACATCGTCTCCGCCATGTCTCCGTCTTTCCCCGTCTGCATGCGCGATGAGGTTGTCACCTCCCGGCCGCTTGGATTCGGGCGTCCCGGTGAGGACCCCGTCAACCTCGCCACGAGCCGCCTCGACTCGTCCCCTCTACTCGGGCGGCGTCCGGTCCCCAGGGATCGATCAGGCGCAGGCCCTTTCCTTCGAGTTCCCGATAGCAGTCGGGCAGGTCGAATCGGTCGAGTGCTCCCGGAAGCAGCGACGAGAGCGGCCAGGCGTAGCTTTCCGACGCGGCGATGTCGGTGTAGGAGGTGAGCGCGTTCTTCAGCGTCACCCGGACTACCGCGTCGGACAGAAGCGCGGCGAACGTGGCGGGGATCGCGCCCCATCCCTTCGCCGCCAGATGCACCTCCGAGTGTCCGTAGCTCTCCAGCCAGTCCAGGACCCTCAGCAAGTCGTGCGTCCTTTGCCCTACGTACGG
>CAYRCA010000191.1:6278-7844 GCA_964422565.1 uncultured Acidobacteriota bacterium
GAGAGTCGAGCATGATCGCGTGGACGGCGTAGAAATAGTCGCTGCCGTACGGCGCGAGGAACCGGTCCCAGCCGCCCCCGCAGGTGTCCGGCCGCGAATCCCCGATGCCTCGGACGTCGCAGGAGAAGAACGCGGCCTCGGGCTCGGCCTCGAGCAACTCCCGGATCAGGGCCTCCTCCCGCAGTTCGGCGTCGCTCGACTGGTGGGACACATAGAGCACCGCGCGCCTCAAACCCCGCGGCGGCCGCGACAGTAGCGGCTCCTCGGAGAGCCGGTACACCGCCGCGTGAACGCCCGGCTCGGTGTCGACCAGATAGGTGACGGCATGGGGCGAGGGGTATCCCCGGTCGCGGTGGGGACGCAGAATCCGGTAGTCGGGCGTGTCCCCCCGCGGCGCCAGCCTCAGGGTCTCCGAAACGGACTCGCGCAGCTCCCCTCCCCGAAGCGGGCGGCGCCGGCCCGAAAGGGCTTCCGCCTTCTCCCTCGTGAACGTGTAGATCGGCCTGGAGCCCAGCCCTGCCACCTGCCCCCGAGGCGTACACCAGAGCGTTTCGTCCTCCTCCATATCCAACGCCGGTTCGGTGGTCTCGTCGGAGATCCCCGTCGCCCGGTTGAACCACCGGTACATCGCCTCCCGGTTCTCCCGACTGAAGCCGTGATGCCTGGGGCCGATGAAAAGGCCGACGTTGTCCTCCGCCCCGAGAAGCCCGTAGAGCCGCTTCAGCCGCCGGTAGGCCTCTTCGGCGCCGCGTGCGTCGAAGTAATCCCTCTCCTGGGCGAGAACGATCACCGGTTTGGGCGCCATGGCCGCCAGAAAGTCGGCGTGGTCGAGTCCCAAGAAAAGCGCCCGGGGGGGACACTGCTCGGTGTCGGCGGGCAGTTCGTTCTCCAGGTTCCGGCGGAACGTGGTCACGAAACAGCTCGGCGCCGCCATGGTCCACCGTTCTTCCAGCCCGCACAACCAGGTCGCCATGGTTCCCCCTCCCGAGTTGCCGGTGATCCCCACGTGCTTCGGATCGACCTCCTCCCGGGAGAGCAGGTAGTCCAGGGCGCGAATACCGTCCCAGGCGCGCCAGGTTCCGAAGAACTCCCCCACCGGAAACTGCTGGTTGCCGGCGTAGAGGTGCTCGGCGGTGCCGACGCCCCGCCTCGGCCGAAGGTTCTCGTCGGTGTACTGCATCCGCTCGCCCTGGCCGATGGGATCGAAGATGAGGACCACGTATCCGAGACGCGCCAGGCCCTGGGAGAAGGCTTGATAGGTCTCGGCCGCCTTGCCGTTGACCGAGTGGCCGCAGGACCCCACCACGCCGGGAAGGGGGAAGGCTCGGCCCTTCGGCAGGTAGAGGTTGGCGGTGACGAGAAACCCCGGCCGGCTCTCGAACACGACGTTTTCGATGCGGTAGGCCTCGCGCTCCACCACGCCGGTAATCCGCGGGTTGAGCGGCGTCTTCTCGGGAAGGGGGCCGAAGCAAAGCCGGATCTTCTCCCGCACGGAGCGCACGTACGCCTCGGCGTCGGCTTTGGTACGGAGCGCCTCCCCGGCGCGGAGGCCGCGTCGCTCCGCCG
>CAYRCA010000192.1:0-7842 GCA_964422565.1 uncultured Acidobacteriota bacterium
CGGGATCCCGCCGCAGCTTCAGTTGGCGAAAGCTCATCTTCAGCGCGTCGATCAACAGCAGGCGCCCGACGAGGGGTTCTCCGATCCCCAGGATCAGCTTGACCGCCTCGGTGGCCTGAATCAGACCCACCAACCCGGGCAGAACGCCCAGAACTCCTCCCTCGGCGCAGGACGGCACCAAGCCGGGCGGTGGCGGTTCGGGGTAGAGGCATCGGTAACAGGGTCCGTCCGGCGCGGCGAGCACCGTGGCTTGGCCATCGAAGCGGAAGATGCTCGCGTAGACGTTCGGCTTTCCCGTCAGTACGCAGGCGTCGTTGACCAGATACCGGGTGGGGAAGTTGTCGGTTCCGTCGACGACGAGATCGAATTCCCGAAAGAGTTCCAGGGCGTTTTCCGAGGAAAGGAGTGTCTCGAAGGTTTCGAGCCGAACCAGCGGGTTGATGCCGGCCAGCGTCTCCCGGGCCGAGGCGAGCTTGGAATGTCCCACCCGGTTGGTGGAGTGCAGGATCTGCCGCTGCAGGTTGGTGACATCCACCACGTCGAAGTCGACGAGCCCCAGGTGGCCGACCCCGGCCGCGGCCAGGTACATCGTCACGGGGGAACCCAGCCCGCCGGCGCCGATGCAGAGGACCCGGGAGGCCTTCAGCCTGCGCTGGCCCTCCATACCCACCTCGGGGATGATGAGATGACGGCTGTAGCGCTGGATTTCATCCCGGGAGAGGTCGACCGCCGCATCGGCCAAGGCCTGGGAGCCCCCGGCGATGGAGGGGACGATGGTGACGGTGTCTCCGTCCTTGACGGCCGTCGCGTCCTTCTCCAGGTAGCGCACGTCCTCGTCGTTGACGTATACGTTCACGAAGTTCCGCAGGCGCCCGTCGTCGGTGAACAGATGCTTGCGGAGCCCGCCATATTGGGACGTCAAGGCCTCCAGCAGCTCACCGACGGTGCCGCCCTCCACCTCGACGGCGTCCCGCCCGTCGACGAAGCCTCTCAAGGGGGTTGGAATCAAAATCTTGACAGCCATGATGGTTGTTCTCCTCTTTTCAACGGGGTCGTTTCTCAGTCGGCTTGCCTTCGGCCGCTACGCCGAACGGGGGACGGACTCGGCGGATCCGGGGATCTCGATCTCCTCCTCGATCAGTTCGCCACGGTCGTCGCTCAGTCGCCAGCAGGTCGCCTCCGTCGCCCGCCCGCGGACGACGCTGACGATCAGATACGAATACCAAGGCCAAGCGTGTTCGCGATCGTACTCGGAGGGTCGAGCCGGTGCGTCGGGGTGACTGTGAAAAAAGCCCAGCACCACAAGACCCCGTGCGCCGGCGTCCCGCTCCACTTCCCGATATTGGTCGGGCGAGATCAGGTAGCGGTTCCGGGGACTGTCGGCCCGTCGATTGACCGCGGGCACGATCTCGACGACCCGGCGCCGCTCGACGTCGAGGCCACCCAACAGGAAGCCGCAGCCTTCGTAGGGATAGGCCTTCTCGGCCTGCTCGCGCATCCGCCGATCCAGCTCGCCGGACAGCGAGATCATTCACTCGCCTCCCAAAACTGCTCGCTCAGGTACTTGCAGCCCCCGTCGCAGAAGATGGTGACCACGGTTCCGCAGTCGATGCCGCGGGCGACCTCCAGGGCCGCCGCCATGGCGGCTCCGGCGGAGATCCCGACGAACAGACCCTCCTCCCGGGCCAAACGGCGGACCATCGACTGGGCGGCCTCGGTCGAAACCTCCAGATTCCCGTCTGGCACGGAGGGATCGTAGATGCTCGGCGCCAGCGAGGTGGGCATGTGTTTGAGCCCCTCCAATCCGTGAAAGGGACTGTCCGGCTGAAACGAGTAACAGCGGATGTTCGGGTCCCGCTCCTTCAAGTATCGGGTGGTGCCCATCATCGTGCCGCTGGTGCCCAGCGCGGCCACGAAATGCGTCACCTCGCCGCCCGTCTGGCTGTAAATCTCCGGGCCCGTGCTCTGGTAATGGGCCTGCCAGTTCGCCTCGTTCCCGTACTGATCGGGATAGAAATAGAGATCGGCGTTCTCGGCGTACATCTCCCGGACCCGACGGATGGTTCCGTCGGACCCCTCGAGGGGATCGGTGAGCACCAGCTCGGCGCCGTAGGCGCGGAGGATGCGCTTTCGCTCGTGGCTGGCGTTGGCGGGAAGAACGAGCCGGACACGATAGCCGCGTCTGGCCCCGATCATGGCGTAGGCGATCCCCGTGTTTCCGCTGGTGGCGTCCAGAATGATCTTGCCCGGCACGAGCAAACCCCGTTCCTCTCCCACGCAGATCATATTGGCCGCTGCGCGATCCTTGATGGAGCCGCCGGGGTTGAACCACTCCAACTTGGCCAGTATCCGCACGCGGCCGGACTGGAAGATCCGCCGGATCTCAACCAGCGGCGTGTTGCCGATCTGCCCGACCAAAGAATGGTCCCGCGACAATTCGTGGGGTGCCTGTTTGGTTTCGAAACTCAACAGTCCGCTCATGGGAACATTATTCCTATGGGATTTATAGCAAATTTGACCGGCTCACGTCAAAGAAGATCCCTCGGAGGGCCTCGAAGGGGCGTCGAAAGGATCGAGGACGGAGTGTCCGGGACACGGACGCTCATCACGAAAGACTTCGATTCTGTTGAGGCCCTCGGCTGGACGCGAGTCGAACCCGCGCCAACGTCGGCGTCAACCGTCAGCCGGAGCGTCTCCCCGCCCACATCACGCCATTCCGGGCCGTCCGGAACCCCGCCGAAGGGCTGCCCTCGACGAAGGACTTCCGGAGGCCTCTTCGCGACAACAAGTCGGCGTTGGGTCGGAAAGGAAACTTCGCCACCCAACACCGCATCTAAGAGCGCAAGGCTCTTTCCATTAGTGTGTCTACAATGACCGATATTACCTTGGGAGGAAATGAACGATGAGACGTATCCTGGTTCCGGCCGGCGTTGCCATCCTCGCGGCGGCGATCGCCTGGGCTTCTCCTGAAACCGATCCCTCCAACCACTGCCCACACGCCGCGGCGTCCGCGTCCCATGCGGCCGACCCGGCGGACGAGGCTTGGGCGCAGATCCACGGGGACTATCTTGAGGTCCGAACGGCGGACGTCTGGACGGGTCCCTGCTTCGCCAACGGCGAGGTGAACCTGACCGGCCAGGAGGCCGTCCTTGCGTGGCATGTCCGGGGCGGCCAGTGGGCCGGCGTGTCGCTTGACGACCTGCGGATTGTAGCGGTCATCCGAGCCAACGCTACCCTGGGGGACCCTTTCGCCCGTTCCCTAGTGGCGAAGTCGATGCTCGTGGTTGACAACCGTGCCACAAACGAGCAGAGTGAAGCTTTGGTGGGCTTTGCTCGCGCCATGGGGGGCGAGTTGCTGGACCAGGTGGTTTCGGTGAAGCGGGCTCCGATCGAGATGAGCGTTTTGCGCGAAAGCGGCCAGGCTTCCGTGACGGCCGGTGATTTCGCCGAGTTGAAGACCCGGGCCTTGAGCCATCGCGACGCGCACTGCGGCAACGAAAGCCGCTACTACCCTCCGCTGACCGAGGTCGCCGACGCCTATCCCGCTTTTACACTGGCCCACCGTTTCAGCGGCGAGGGTCTCGGCTCCACCTGGAGCGTCCCCAGCAAGCGCAGCGCCTATATCGGTACGTTCGCCCGTTGAGGGCCAGTTCAGGAGGGATGATCCAATGTGTTGTCGGCCGGCTTTGCTTGTGGGTTTCTGGCTCTTGATCGGCGGCGTCGCCCTCGCCGACGATCCCGCGCTCGCGGTGGGTGAGGCGGAGATGCCGCCGGAGATTTCGGAGGCGATGCGGGAGGCCCTGCGGCCCCAGGGGTTATCCGTGTCTTTGAACGGCGAACCGAGAGCCCACATCTGGCTTTCGAGGGAGCTGGCGCAGGCGCGAAACCCCTCGACCGAACTGGGGGTCACTCTGGGTGACATCCAGCGGGGCAGTCTGGTGGGCCTCATCCACCTGCCCGTCGAATGGACGGACTACAAGACGTCGCTCGTCCGGCCCGGCGTCTACACCCTGCGATACGACATCATGCCGGCCGACGGCGCCCACATGGGCGCGGCCGTTTATCGGGACTTTCTCCTCCTCCAGTTGGCCGCCACGGACACCGATCCTTCCCGGATCTTCACTCCGGCCGAAATGCTCGACGAGAGCGTGGATGCGATCGGTGTGCCCCATCCCGGCGTGCTGGCTCTGTTTCCCATCTGGGAGGCCGTTTCCGAGCCCAAACTGGTGAAGAACGAAGTCGGCCAGTGGATGCTGGCGGTCGAGATCGGCGGCCAGGCCTTCGGCCTCGTCGTGGAGGGTCACGGCAGCCACTGAGCGGGCGGTGGTTGGCGGAGAGGGGGCGCCACTGCCGCGGGATCGTCTCGGCTGGAGGAGGGAACTCCGCCGGAAGCCTTGCCGGGCCTCAGCCGTCCCGTGGCGACCCTGATTCCGCTCCTCTCGGACCCTCGGGGCTGAGAGGGGGTGCCTCTGGTGGACTCCGCGGGAAGGGCGGGATTCCCCGCGCGGAATCTCGGAGGTATCGCCGGTATCAGCCCTCCTGATCCTCCAGGCCTTCCCCGTTCTCCTCGCCCTCCAGGGGGACCAGGCAGGACATCAGCTCGCGGACCCGCTCCACGCATTCCTCGGGAACCCAGAGCGTCGCCCCCTGCGGCGTGGCCCAACTGTGACCGGGACCGAAAATTCCCAAGTCCTCGCTACGGACCACGAAGGGGATGGAGTGCTGCTCCAAAGCGTATCCGATCGCTTCCGCCTCGAGCCGGGAAGGGAAGTGGCCCACCTTTCTGAGACTCATGGAGTCATTGTAAACGCCGCCCCCCTCGCACTGCGGAAAAGAACCGCTTCTCCGGTCGTCCCGTCGCGATCCCCACTCCCCCCTCTCGGCCCCTCGGGACAACTGTCCCTTCTCGTTCTCCTCCTTTTCCTCCTGACCCTCCTTCCCCTCCTTATCCTCCTTACGCCCCAGCCTCAACTCAGCCCTCGCAACCCCCGGGGGTTTCTGGAACAATAGGGCGCGCTTTCCGCGAAGAGGCGCAGTGGCGCAGTGTTCGACGAGGGGCGCGAACGCCGGGTCCGGCCGTCCGGCCCTGTTCCGAAGGCGGCGAGTAGAGTCCGAACGCCATGGTTGATGAACGCCGAGACGACGACGTCGACATCCGCAAGCCTCCGGCCGGTGTTCTGAGATCGTTCCGTTTTATGGGTCCGGGTCTGATTCTGTCCGCCTCGGTGGTGGGCTCCGGGGAGTTGATCGCCACCACTACACTCGGCGCCCGGGCGGGATTCCTTCTGCTGTGGGTGATCCTCTTTGGCTGTCTGGTCAAAGTCGCGGTTCAGCTGGAGTTCGGACGCTTCTGCATCGTCCACGGCGTACCCACCTTTCAGGCCTGGAACCGGATCGGCCGTCTCCGCTTCGGGCCGCTGCACTGGACGGTCTGGGCCGGCGTCCTTTACATGATCTCGATCTTCGCGGGCCAAGCGGGAGTTCTGGGCGGAGCCGCCCAAGTGGGCGCTTACGCCGTTCCGGGACTCCCCCTTGCGCTCTGGGTGGCGGCCTTAGCCCTCCTGATCGCGTTGCTGCAGTTTCGCGGCCGCTACGGACCGGTGGAGGGGATTGCCGCCGGCCTCAACTTTCTCTTCGTGAGCACCGTTGTCTATTGCGTTCTCGCTCTGCAGACAACGAACTACGCTTTCGGCTCCTCGGACCTACTCTTCGGCCTGTCGCTGCAGCTGCCCGGCGAGCTGCTTCCTTTGGCCGTCGCCGCCTTCGGCATCACCGGCATCGCCTCGGGGGAGATTGCGATGTACCCTTACTGGTGCTTGGAGAAGGGTTACGCGGCTTGGACGGGACCCCGCGATCAATCGCCCGAGTGGGTTGCGCGGGCCAAGGGCTGGATCCGCGTCATGACCCTGGACGCCGTCTTCTCCATGGTGGTCTATACGGTAACCACCGCGGCGTTCTACATTCTCGGCGCGGCCGTCCTGGGGTCCCGGGCGGCGCTGGCCGACGGGAATCGCTTCATCCTTCAGCTGTCCGCCATTTTTACGGACGTGCTGGGCGAGGAAGCCCGATGGATCTTTATGCTCTGCGCCTTCAGTGTCCTGTTTTCCACGATCTTCGCCAACACCGCGGCCTTCTCCCGGCTCTGGACCGACGTCTTCGGACTTTGGGGATGGGTCGATTGGGAAGACCGGACGCAGCGCCGCCGGAGCATCGCGCGCGTGGCCCGGGTCTTTCCATGTCTTTGCGCGATCATCTATCTCCTGATTCAGAGACCGCTCCTGCTGGTGGTCTTCATGGGAATCACGAACTCGCTGTTTCTGATCGTGGTGGCCTACCAGGCGATCGTTTTTCGCTACCTCCACACCGACCCGCGACTCAAGCCCAGCCTTGTTTACGATGTGGCTTTCTGGCTCAGCATCGGATCGATCGGCTTCCTGGCGGTCCATACGGCGTACTCGTTGTTTTGAACAGGAAGGAGCCCAGATGAAAATCACGAACGTCGAGACCTACCTCCTGGAGATCCCGCTGCGTCAGCGCACCATCACCGACTCTCAGTCCTCGGTGGACGCGGTCGAATTCATCCAGGTGCGCTTGGACACGGACGAGGGTCCGAGCGGCTGGGGGTTCAACTGGAACTACACCAAAGGGATGCGGGCCGTCCAAGTGATCGTCCAGGACACGTATGCTCCGGGACTCCTGGGAAGAGATCCCCTGCGACACAAGGAGGTTCTGAGGGAGCTGTACCTCCGGAATCACTTCATCGGTCGGGTGGGAGTAACCCGAGTGGGGCTCTGCGCGGTGTCCATGGCTCTCTGGGATCTCCGGTTGAAGGCGGCGGGAATGCCACTGTGGCGCTATCTCGGCCCCTGCCGCGAACGGGTGAAGGCGTACAATACCGACGGCGGCTGGCTGACCTGGACCGTCGAGGAGCTGGTCCGCGACATGTCCGCCATCATCGAGCGGGGCTTCGACGCGGTGAAGATGAAGATCGGCCTGCCCGACCCGCGGGAGGACTATCGGCGGGTCAAGGAGGTTCGTCGGGCCTTGGGCCCCGATGTTCGCCTGGCGGTCGACGTCAACACGGTTTGGGATCTCAAGACGGCCGTGGTGTGGGGCCGGCGCCTGGAGGAGTTCGACATCGAGTGGCTCGAGGAGCCGCTGCATCCCTTCGACAAACGGGCTCACGCCGAACTGGCCCGCACTCTCGATGTGCCCATCGCGGTGGGTGAGACCATCTATACCAAGTACGATTTCCGCGATTACATCGAGATGGGCGCGGTGGATATCGTCCAGGCGGACTGCACCAAGCTGTCGGGCGTCGACGAGTGGCTGGATGTGGCGGCCCTCGCCCGCGCGTACAACCTCGAGGTCGTCCCCCACACGAACGTCCAGCAGAAGCTTCACGTTCAGCTTGCGGCGGCGGCGGAGAACGTGCCCATGGTGGAGTGCTGCTACGAGTCGCTGAGCGACATCTGGGAGGAGCCGGTTCGAGTCGTGGACGGCTACTACACGCTGCCGGAGGAGCCGGGCCTCGGCTGCAAGGTCAGGGACGCGGTCTTGGAGGAACACCGCGTCGGGTGACCGATGGTTCCGGGTTCTGAGGGCGGTTCTGGGGGCTGGGGCTTGGCGGGGGTGTTTTGAATCCGGAGTGGGGCGCCTGTTGGCGTACTCGTCCGATGTTCTCCGACCGGTCCGACTACTCCGACGGGTCGGACCGGTCCGCCCCCCCGGCACCCCACTCGGAGCCATAGTCAGCTTCGCCCCGGCCCCTCACTCCATCGACCGGGAACGGTCCATCAGGTAATAGGCTCGTGGGACCTCCTCGTCGGCGGTGAATCGAAG
>CAYRCA010000193.1:0-3740 GCA_964422565.1 uncultured Acidobacteriota bacterium
GGAGCGCGGCGCCACGGTCCCGCATTCCCCCACCGTGTTCGTCCGCCCCGGCATCCCGCTTCCGAGCTCTGGCGATTATCTCCGCCGCGGCGTCCCTGTCGCCCGAAGCGGCCGTTGGAACGGCCGCTTCTTCGGCGCTTCTGTTCCTGGCGCTCGCGGTCGGATACGTCCGCGTCTTCGACTTGGGCCTTCGCGAGCGAGCCCGGGTCCGGCTGCTGCCCCGGCCGAGGCGAGCCGCGACGAAGACCCCGGGAGATTCCACCCCCGCGGCCATCTTCCCCATCGGCACCGCCCTGGTGCGCCGCACCATGGTGGGCCGCCTCGTCCTGATCGTCGCGATCAGTCTGCTGGTGGGGGGCATCTCGACGGTCTATCTGGAGACGGAGGGGCAAGTGACGGCGACGCTGTTCGCGGCGGTGCTCTTCTGCTTCATGGTGGCGGACACGGCCCGGCGCATCCGTACGGAGGTCGGGAGCCAACACGGGTACCTGTTGAACCATCGGGAACAGGTGCCGCCGGCACTCTGGAGCATGCTGGTGGCCGGCGAGGCGGCGGTGCTGGCGACGACGGCCCTGGTCTGCTTCGGGGCGATCGCGTCCTTCCATCTGAGCCGGGAGTCCGCCCCGATTCTCCTGTCGGTGGCGGGACCGGTCGTCGAACTGGCGGTCTGGCTGACGGCGCTGGCCCACCTGCTCGCCCCGAGGGGAGAGGGGGACCGCTGGCTCCGGGAGGTCCTGTTCTGGGTGGGGGCCGTTCTCGTCGTGGGGGTCGTGGCCCTGAAGGTCTTGGTGTGTTTCAGTTCTCCGTTCTTGCTGACCCTCCAGAGCGCCGCATTCACCGTGCTGGCGCTCCGGGTGGGAGGTCGGGAGCCGTGGCTTCCGCCGCCGGCCGGGCGGGAGGGTTCCGGGTTGTGGAGTTTGCGGCGGAAAGGAGCGCGATCGTGAACGAACGAAATGAACGCGTTTTCCAGGGACCGACGATTCGGGTTGAGTCGGTCGCCAAGACCTTCGGCGCGGTGACGGCGCTGGACGGGATCTCCCTGGTGGTTCGGCCGGGGAGGATCCACGCGGTGCTCGGGCCGAACGGAGCCGGGAAGACAACGCTGCTGCGGCTGGTCGCCGGGCTGTCGGTCGCCGACCGGGGCGAGATCCGAACCGACGGTCCGGGCTCGGTGCGGACCGCCTACCTGCCGGAGGAGCCGACCCTCTACGACTACCTCACGGCCGGCGAGTTCCTCACGCTGGCCCGGCACCTGGGACGAAGGCCCACCGACGGCTCGGCGCGGGACTATTTCCTGGACCGCTACGAACTCCGGGCGTCGTCGGGGAGTCTGACCAAGACGCTGTCGGCCGGGACGCGCCGGAAGGTGGCGGTGGCGGCGGCGCTGATCCAGGAGGCGGACCTGCTCATCCTGGACGAGCCGACCAACGGACTCGACACGGCCGCGGTGATCCGTCTGAAGGAGGACCTGGGCCGGCTGCGGGACGAAGGCGCCACGGTGCTGCTGTCGACCCACATTCTGGACTTCGCGGCGGCGCTGTGCGACCGGGTCACGCTTCTAACCCGGGGACGGGTGGTCTACGACGGAAGTTTCACGGATCTGCCCGAGTTCGGCGGCCGCGACTTCGAGCGGAGGGTCGCCGCACTGCTCGGCATCTGAGGAGGAAAGAGATGCGCGTACACGAGTTCGTCGCTACAGGTTTGCTGTTGGTTCCGATCATCCTGTCGCTGTTCCCGCCGCAGCAGGGACGCTTCAAACCGTGGGGGACCCTACTGACCAGACAGGGGGCCATCTTTCAATTGCGGGAGGCCGACTGCGGCTTGGCGGCACTCGTCGGGGTGGCGCGGCTGAGTGGCGTTCACACGGTTTCCCACCGCCGAATTTTGGATCGCCACCCGCCTGGACGGGAGGGTTTCAGTCTCGCCGAACTGGCGGTCATTGCCCGGGAGGTGGGGTTGGATCTGACTCCCTGGCGGTTGGCCGCCCCGCACTTGGAATCGCTGTCACGCCCCGCGGTGCTCCACCTGGAGACGAACCATTACGTCGCGCTCGTGGGCCGGGAGAAGGGGGGCTGGCTCGTAATGGATCCGGCCCGGGGCGTACTCCATGTCGGTCGAAGAGAACTGGCGTCGGTCTTCAGCGGAGCCGCGCTGATCCACTCATCGGACCAGGCCGCTTTGGATCGTTCGGCGGCCGTCGGTCGTTCACCTTCGCCGACTTTGGATCGGCGGGACAGATAGCGGGGCCGACCGTGGCAAGCCTTCGCCGCCCGCAGGTCTCCCCCGGTAATCGAGGAATGGCTCTCTTCGCGATTATCGCTGTGCTGGGGGCCTGTGGTTGGACCCTGCTGCAAAGCCGGAAACCGGCGGCGGCGCTTGCCTTGAAAACCGGCGATCTCTGGCCGCGACGGGCGTGGGACGCGATGGACGAGGGTGACCGCGGCGGAAACACTCATCTGGTCCTGTTCGCGCCCGGGTGTCGGTGGTGCCACCTTCAACTCTCCTCCCTGGAGAAACTGGTGGCGGAACCCGTGGATGGTGTGCGAACCCTCGTCGTCGTGGTCGCCGAATTCGACGAGGCGAAGAGTAAGCTCTCCGGTTCACCCTTGAGCCGGAGTCTTGTCTTTGTCCCCAGGGTTTGGTTGAAAGAGGACTTGGGAGCGTTCCTGACTCCGACCCATGTGATTCTGAACGGCGAGAGGCGGGTCCTCGCGATTCGGGAAGGTTATCTGACGCGGGCTCAGATGAGGGCCCTTCGGGAGGGGACAATGTCGACTCCTTCCGTGGTACCGAGGGAGTCGCGCTGTCCATGAGAAGCCAACTCGAACCCCTGAGGGAGGCGTTTCTGCGTTTGTCGGCGATGCTGTACGCTCCCTCCACCGCAACCGTGGGGTTGGGGGCGCGAGAGGTCTTTTCGGCCGCGATCTTGGTCTTTCTCGGCTACCTTCTGTTGTCGGTCGCCGCTTTGCCGCTCGGGTTGAAGGCGCTCGGCGGCGGCGAGGCGGCAATCCGACCGTCGCCGGCGTCGATTGCGGCCCTGGTGGCTCTTCAGGCGACAATCACAACCGCGCTGCTGTGCCTCAGGTGGCTGTTCGTGGCCTATGTGGTGTGGGCCTTCGCCTCGGCGTGGGGAAAACCGGCGTCGTTCGTCGCCGGTCTTGGTGTGGTTGTATTGGCGGAGACTCCACGCCTGTTGGAGAACGCCTTCATCCTGACGCTGATCGTTCTGCGGAGGAGCCCCGTCGAGTCGACGCTCGACCTGCGTCCCCCGATCGGCGTCAACCTCTACCTCGATGGGCTTTCTCTCCGGCTGGACGCCCTCTTGAACCAACTCAACGTCTTCGAGCTCTGGCATGTCGCCGTCCTGGCTCTGGGGATCAGGAGCGTATTTCATACATCGACGGGGGCGGCGTTGCTTCTCGCCTCCGGCTTGTGGCTGATGGGCCTGGTCATTCAGGTTGCCTTCGGAGCTCACTGATCCCAAGATCCCGAGGATTCGGTCGCACCCCCAAAACCAGGTGCGTCCCCGCGGCGTTTCCAATAGAGTTACGTCCATGAAGCGACGACTTCCGCCTTCCCGCGGGGCGGCGAGCCCCTGGAGTTTCATCACCGCGGGGGACGAATACACGTCGTTGTTCCCCGGAATCGGCATTCACCGGGCCTTGGTGGTCCGCTAAAAGGAAGCGTTGGATATGAGTTGTCTTACCTTTCGATCCCTCCTGTTCTCCGCCGCCATTTTC
>CAYRCA010000193.1:3750-7832 GCA_964422565.1 uncultured Acidobacteriota bacterium
CAGGTCGCCGGCGTGCCTGGGCCAGAGGCCTCCGCGACCGCGACGCCGTCCGGGCGGGAACTGACTGCGATGTCCTACAACATCATGGTGGGCCGCTTTCACGAGATCACCGGGGAGTACCAGGATTTCCCGGAGAATCTGAGGGCCCTCGCCCGGGTGGTGCGGGAGTCCGGAGCCGACATCATCCTCCTGCAGGAGGTGGATGTCGGCGTGGAGCGGTCGGGCGGGATCGATCAGGCAAAGTTTCTGGGAGAGGAATTGGGCCTGCACTACTCCTTCGCCCCGGCCATCGAATTCCAGGGGGGCCAGTACGGGGTGGGTCTTCTGAGCCGCTGGCCGATCCGGGAACATCATGTGATCCCCCTTTTCAATCCCGACTATCCCGCCACTCACCCCGAGTGGGCACTCGACTCGTCGGGCTTGAGCGAGCAGCGGGTGGCGCAGATCGCGCGCGTCGACGTGGGCGAGCGGACCGTCTCCGTGATCAACACTCATCTGGGACTCAGCCAGCACCAGCGCAGAATCCAGTTGGCCCAGATCGCCGCGATCCTGGAGGAGCACCTGCAGTTGCCGGGGCGCGCGGTGATTTTCGGCGGCGACCTGAACTGCGAGCCGGACGCCCGGGAACTGGCGCCGGTGAGAATGAGGCTTCGGGACGCCTACCACCAGATTCCGGACGAGCGGGGTATTCCCCGGGACATTCCCATCCGCGACCGGTTGACCATCCGCTCCGATCAACCGCGGGCTTGTATCGACTACATCTTCGTCGGCGACGAGCACCTGGCGGTTGAGCGGACCGAGGTCCTCGACACCACGGCCTCGGACCACCGGCCGGTGGTGACCCGGCTGCGGTTTCGCTGAGAGCCTGCGAAAAACGGCCATGGATGTTGCCCGACACGGATACCCTGCCGACCTGGCCCTTCGGCGGCACGCGGATCGATGACGAGCAGACGCGGATGGATGTACGCGTCGCGCCTCGACGTCTGCGGCCATTGAGTTGGCGGGATCGCGACCTCCGAGAGGCCAGACGGTCCGGTATCGCAACCGAGAGGAGGCGATCGACCTTGGACGGCGGGGTCCGCCATCGAGAAAGCGGGTTTCCGCGGCTACCTGCCCCACGAGACGCTGGGATCCGGTGATCCGTGAGCCGGGATTGAACGATTTCGGGGGGAGGGTGAGGGAGTTCTTCCCGGGTCCGACGGCCCAGCGGTTCATGCTTTCGGGGCTCAAACCGCCGCCCCGGGGGACCGGGCGCCGGCGGCTTCCCGGCCTACCGCCGGTGTGGCCTTGTCCGCAGGCGGGAGGCCCATGTCGGTCAGGCGATGGCATTCGGCCGAGCCCGTGCCATGCGGGCAAGCAGCCGGCCCATCGAAACCGGCCAGTGGCGGCTCGCCAGCAAGCCCAGCCAAGTCTTCCAGTCCGGCGTCACGAACGCTCGTTTGGAGAGAATTCTCGCCGCCAATCGGCGCCCCACTTCGGCCGGATCGGCCATGGCCTCCGGGGGCAGCCCGAGCGGCCGGGAGGACTCGGTTCGGGTCAGGGGGGGATGGATCACGTTCACGACGATACCGTGCGACCGGAGCTCGATGTCCAGAGTCCGTGTTAACGCCTCAATGGCCCCCGTGGTGGAGGCGTAGCCCGAAAGCCCCGGAAAGCCGGTCAGGCCGACGCCGCTGCCGACGTTGTGGATCAGTCCGGCTCCGCGTTCCTTCAGGTGCGGAAGGGCGGAACGGATCAGATGGAGAAAGCCGAAGAAATTGACCTCGAATTCGCGCCGGATCGAATCGAAGTCCTTTGTCTCGAAAGGAGCGAAATCAGCGATACAGGCGTTGTTAACCAAGACATCGATCCTATTCCATTGGTCCACGATCCGCTCCACCGCCGCGCGGATCGCCCCGGCGTCGGTGACGTCGACGTCGAAGAGGAGGAGGCGACCGGTAGAGGAGGGCGCCGAGCGCCTCAGACCGTCCGTGGTCAGGTCCATCGCGGCGACACGATATCCGCGCTCGAGGAGCCCCAGCGTCAGGTGGAACCCTATGCCCGCGCCGGCCCCGGTTACGATCACCACTTCATCCGCCATAGCGTGAGTCCCGAGGCTGATTATGCGGCGGTCGCGGCGGGAAGTCGAGGGTGGCGGACCCACCGCGGCACAAACCGAGAACCCTGTTGTATAATCGCGGAACCGAAACATTCGTTGGTACCGTCCAAGGCTGCTCGTTAACGATTATTTTCCACCTGGAGGACGTCGATGACCAGGGGTGCAAGTTTACGTTGTCTACTCCCGCTTTTCATGACTTTCACTTTGTCCTCGGGACTGGCGCTGCAGGAAAGAAGGCAGATCGACCTCGACGCGCTGCGCCAGGAGCAGGAGGAGGATTACTATCGGAAGTGGCTGGAGGAGGACGTGGTCTACATCATCAGCCCCGAGGAAAGGGCCGTCTTTCAGAGCCTGACCACGCCGGACGAGAGAGAGCAGTTCATCGAGCAGTTCTGGCTTCGCCGCGATCCCGATCCACGGACGGCGGTCAACGAGTTCAGGGAGGAGCACTACCGCCGCATCGCCTACGCCAACGAGCAGTTCGCCAGCGGAATACCCGGATGGAAGACCGACCGCGGGCGAATCTACATCACCCACGGCCCGCCCGACCAGATCGAAGCCCGCCCTTCGGGAGGAAGGTACGCGCGTCCCATGCACGAGGGGGGCGGCACCACGGCGACGTACCCCTTCGAAACATGGTGGTACCGGCATATTCCGGGTGTGGGGGACGACATCGAGCTGGAATTCGTGGACCCCTCGTTCAGCGACGAGTATCGGCTGGCCCTGCGCCCGGAGGAGAAGGACGCTCTCCTGCACGTGCCCGGGGCGGGACTCACCCTGGCGGAGGAGCTGGGCTTGGCCCAGAGGCAGGACCATCCCTACTTCAGTCCGGGAATGCGGGACTACCCCTACATGTTCGAGCGGGCCAAGGACAGTCCCTTCGCGCGGTATGAGACCTTCGCCACGGTTCAACGGCCGGCCGAGATCAAGTACACGGACTTGAAGGAGATTGTCGGAGTCAACATCACATTTGACGATCTGCCCTTCAAGGTCCGCCAGGATTACTTCCAGCTGAACGAGAACCAGGTGCTGGTGCCGATCACGCTGGAGTTCCCCAACCGGAATCTCACGTTCCGGGAGGAAGGCGGCGTCCATACGGCCAGAGTTGCCGTCTACAGCGTGATCACGAGTATCACGAATCGCGTCGTCGGGGAGTTCGAGGATGACGTGGTGGTGGCCTACCGGCCGGAGTCGCTCGAGAGAGGGCTGCAGCAGCGGTCGATGTATCAGAAGATCGTCCCGCTGGACCGGAACCAGAGGTACCGGCTCGATCTGGTGGTGAAGGATCTCCACAGCGGGCGCGTCGGAGTCACGCGAGTCGGCGTCGTCCCGCCGGCCTATCGGGGGGAGACGCTCGTGGCCAGCTCACTGCTCCTGGCGGATTCGATTCGGCAACTGGTGGAGGTGCCCGACACCGAAGAGATGTTCGTGATCGGAGACGTGAAAGTCCGCCCCAGCATCAGCAAGGAGTTCTACGCGAACCACGCCCTGGGCGTCTACTTTCAGGTCTACAACGCGGGGATCAACCAGACCACGATGACGCCCGATCTCTCGGTCAGGTATCAAGTCGTCGACGGTCAGGGGAAAAAGGTCCTCGAGTTCGTGGATGAGCGGGGACAGTCGATCCAGTTCTTCTCGACTCAGCGGGTGGTCCTGATCTGGGCGTTCTCGACCGCGGACCTGCCTCCGGGAGGGTATCGGATGCAGGTACGGGTGCACGACCGGATCAAGGACGCGGTGGTGGAGGTGGAGGACGATTTCGAGCTGACGGCTCCCCAGCGGATGGCCGCCGCCCGCTAAGGCAGGACGACCCTCCCCCCGCAGAGGGACGACAGGCATCCCCGCCTGTCGGATCCGGGCCCGAAACCACCCCGGTCGCCCCCCTTCGATCGAGCTCCTCCCCCGAAACCCCAACGAGACCGGGGACTGACCCGCTCCCGGACGCCGCCCAAAAACCGCTCCGGCGACCGGCTGGAAGCCCGTC
>CAYRCA010000194.1:0-1613 GCA_964422565.1 uncultured Acidobacteriota bacterium
GCGGAGCGCCCCGCCGGGGGAGTCCCGCACATCTCGATCGACCCCTCTTCTCGGAGTCTCGCCGAGCGACGAGTTCGACTCTCCGCGCCCCATTCGGATGCGTCAGTTGCCGCGCAACTCCCTGAGCTTCCGAGTGAGGATCGGAACAACCTCCACCAGGTCGCCCACCACGCCGTAGGCCGCCACGTTGAAGATGGGAGCGCCGGGGTCGGAGTTGACGGCCACAATGCAGCCGGAGTTCCGGATCCCGACCACGTGCTGGATGGCGCCGGAAATCCCCAAGCCGATGTACAGACGGGGGGCGACATTCTGGCCCGAACTGCCGATCTGCCTCTCCCGCTCGAGCCATTCGTTGTCCACCACGGGACGGCTCGCCCCCAGTTCGCCGCCCAATACTTCGGCCAACTCCCGAGCCAGAGTCAGGTTCTCCTTCGTGCGAATGCCCCGACCGACGCCGATGATGACGTCGGCCTTGGAGAGATCGACCCGGTCGCGGGTGAGACCGACTTTCTCCCCCAATTCGCGCTTCACCACCCCGGGGTCGAGCCGAACGGACCGTCTCACGATTTCCGGTCGCCCCGACCGAAGGGAGTCGGCCCGAAAGGCGCCGGACTGAAGCGAGATCAGCCAGGGTTTGGGCGATCGGATCCGAATATCGGCGTTGAGCTTGTTCCGGAACATGGGACGGACGAAGAGGATCTCCCCTTCCTCCTCCCTGATCCCGACGCACTCGCTGACCAGGGCTGTCCGGAGGCGGGCGGCGACGCGGGGCGCCAGGTCCATGTTCTGATAGGTGTGCGCCATCAGCAGCAGGTCGGGGTCCTCTTCCCCGATCAGCGCAGCCAGGCTTTCGGTGTAGGCCTCCGGAGTGAAGGTTTCCAGCAGCTCATGCTCCAACTGGATAACCTCGTCGAGTCCGTAGCCGGAGAGCCCCTCGACAACGCTTTCCGTCCGCAGGCCAGGCACCACGGCCGTAAGGGAAGCGGAGAATCGGGCGGCCAACTCCTGCCCCAGGGAAAGGCATTCCAGCGAGACCTGTCGGATCCGTCCGTCGGCGTGGTCGATGAGAACGTGGAGCTTGCTGAACATGCGCCTCCTTACCCGCGTCCGAAGTTACAGGACCTTCGCCTGCCGGAGGAGTCGATCCACCAGGCGATCGACCGCCGACACGGGGTCTCCATCGAAGATCTCCGCCTTCCGATCGACTTTGGGCGGGTAGAGCCGCCGAATCTCCAGACGGGGAAAATCCCGCGAATCCAGGTCCAGGTCCTCCACAGGGACCTTCCGGACCTCCTTTTTCTTAGCCTGCATGATTCCCTTCAAGGAGACGTAACGGACAGCGGAAATGCCGGCCTGGACGGTCAGCAGTGCCGGCAGGGGAAGTGTCTGCCGCTGAAACCATCCGCTTTCCATCTCCCGCAGCAGCTGGACTCGCCTCTCATCGGGGGAGAGATCGATTTCCATGACCAGGCAGGCATGGGGGACCCCCAGCAGTTCGGCCAGCATCAAGCCGGTCTGACCGTAACCGAGGTCGTCGGACTGGGCGCCGGTCAGGATGAGGTCGAAGCCTTCCGCGGCCAGGACGGAGGAAAGCGCGGAAGCTGTGGGGAAGG
>CAYRCA010000194.1:1623-7827 GCA_964422565.1 uncultured Acidobacteriota bacterium
CGGCGGTCCTCGTCGACCACCAAAATCGCCCGGTCGGCGCCCATGGCCAGCGCTTTTCGGATCACCTTCTCGGCTCGGGCGGCCCCGGCGCACAGGATGAGAACCTCGCCCCCCAGTTTCTCCCTCAGCTGAAGCGCCGCCTCCAGAGCGTACTCGTCGCACTCGCTGATCTCGAAGGAAACTTGGTCCTCGCGAATCCAAGCCGAGGAGGGATCGACATCGTGGCGCGTATCCCTTCCCGCAACCTCCTTGAGGCAGACGGCCAGCTTCATCCGGGTGCTCCAGGTCAGTTCTTGAAGAGATTCTCGAAGGCCTGTCGAGGATCGACGGTGGTTTGGGTATTGGTGGTGATCTTCTCCACCGAGGAGCGGATTTCGAAGAATTCGCAGTCGGCCCGCTTATCCTTGGGACTGATCCGGCCGGAAATGGGCTGCTCGCACTCAAAGCGGCTGGTGGGATTGAAAAACACACAATTCTTGCAGGAATGCAGGTCGGCCGAACAGCGGGTGCACTGGCTGGTAAGACGGACCTCGTCGAAGCTGAGGGGGAGCTTTCCACCGCACATGGCACACTTGATGACACGCCTCAGGCCCGGCATTTTCGGCGAGCGAGGCCCTTCCCTGGAAACGGCGCTTCTCTCTCGGCGACGGGGTTCAGTCCGCCCCGGGCTGTCTTGGTATCCCTGCTGGCGATACTTGCGGGTCATGCGTACCTCTCCTGAAAAGCTGGTTGATTTGCGGAAAGATCGGTTGGAAGCCACGAAGAAGAGGGCTCTTCAGAGCAGAGGCGTTTTCCTCGGCTTCAAACGATCGGGGATCTGGCACTCCCAATAAATCATTCTACGCCGACTGGCGGACGGAATCAATGGTCGGCCGCCGATTTCGCCGATTTCCCCCATCCGTCCCGTCGACTCCGGAGGCGCCGGGCCCTTCTTTTCGCCGGGGTAATGAAATGCTATCTTGGCAGGCCAATGGAATGCCTCACTTGCCGTGGGACCGGTTGGCTGATTTTGCGGCGAGACGGGACCGAGGCGGTCTCTCCCTGCCCCGATTGCCGCAACCGGTCGAGCCTCGAACGCCGCCTGACCGCCGCCCGAGTTCCGCCCCGGTATCAGGACCGTGGTTTCGAAGCCTATTCGGTGCATCATCCGTCGCAGGAGGAAGCCCTGACCAAGGCGGTGGATTACGTCGAGCGATATCCGCGGGCCGAGAGGGGGCTGCTGTTCTCCGGGCCCTGCGGTGTGGGAAAGACGCATTTGGCGGTGGCGGTCCTGAAGGCGGCCATCGAGGAAAAAGGCGCCGAAGGTCGTTTCGTGGACGAGGCGGAGTTGCTGCGGCGCCTCCAGTACTCCTACGGCCCCGACTCGGTCGACACGGAGAGGGAGGTCATGTTGCCCTTGATGGAGGCGGATCTGCTCATCTGGGACGACCTGGGCACGGGTCGTCCCACGGACTGGGTTCGGGAAACGATCCGCATGGTAATCAACTACCGGTACACCAACCAGAAACAGACCGTCATGACAAGCAACTGGCCTCTGCGGAGGGGGCGTGGAAAGGTCGAGGGACCCTCACGGGAGTCGACGCTCGAGGAGCGTATCGGCACCAGACTGTTCTCCAGGGTGATGGAGATGTGCGAGGTCATCGAGGTCGCGGGCCCCGACGCCCGGACAGAGATCCACAAGGCCGGGATGGACTTTCGGCGCCGAAAGCGGGACGAGAAGCGTTCGCTGAAGGTTCCGGCCTCCCTCCTGATCTGCCCGCGATGCGACTCGAAGCGGGTCGAAATAACGGACGAGTCTCGCCATAAGAGTTCCGGGGCCGGACAGTATATCGAACTCTCCTGTTTGTGCGGTGGGTGCGAAAACCATTTCCTGGCCCGCTTTCACCCCCGCTCCGCCAAAGTCGAGTATCCTGGCGTCTGAAGACGAAATTCGGGGGCTTGTCTCCGGCGGCTATTCGCAAGCAAAGCGTTTGATTCGACCCCACTCGTCGAATAAACTATTCCGCCGACTTCGCGATCTCCACATCACGTTTAACCTCAGAGAGAAACCGAGACCAGTGGAAGCGACCATCTTTGTAGTTTGCAAGATGCGGGAGCGGCACTTTGTGATAAACCGGTGCGGTTACTTCAATCAGGTCTTTCCAACAGTCAACCGCCCGCTCCAAATGTGCGATCGCCCGTGTCTGTTGCTGAGCATCTTTGCCTTCACGAAACTTCCGCAGCGCAACGGCACCACGAAGTTTCTCAGCAAAGTACAAGCTCAAATGCGCCCACGCTCGAATATCGCTCACTTCGAAATGCGCCGGGCCATCCGTCGTCACGCCTTCCAATAAGCCCAGCGCCTCGCGTCCGTCTCGCTCAAGTTCATCCGCAAGAATTTGCGGTGTCACCTTGCCTTGGCCAAACGTCTTCCCAGCGAACCGGGCGGTAACGAAATCCTCAATTGAAATGTAGTTTGGGTCCAACACAGGGTGGTCAATCAATTGGTTTACTGTAATAAGCGCTTGATCTCCCGAGCGGCCGTGCGGGCTAAAGGGCGCCAAAAACCCCTCCGAGTACAACGTCAAATCCCAAGTCCCCTTGAAGAGCGATCCCAAGCGCAGAGGCATACGACTACCAAGCACCATCGCACGAAACAGTTTGTCGCCATCCGAGCCGTAACGTCGCCGAAACTCCGCTTCGAACACTTCATCCGTTGTTTCCGGATCGTAAAGCAACCGCCCCCATGCCTTGTACAGCAGCCATTGCCGTTCAAAAGCATACTTCCAGTTAATCCTCGAATCAGGCTTTGTGAAATAATCCTTTCCAGGAATATAGGTTTCCGATCCGACGAAGTAGCCTCCAACATAGGGCTGGCTGTTTAACTTTAGATGTCTGCGAATAAAATCCGGCTCACCCCAGCGAAGCACAAATATGTCCTCATTACGCACCATCCACGTCATCTTGTAATTCTTCGGCGGCGGGTTCCAGTACGCGTCGGTCAAAGGCCCGCCATGTACATGGATCAGGTGCGGCGAGGAATAGGCATGCGACCAGTTGAATTTCAGCTCAACCCAAATTGGTACCGGCAAATCCATCTGCTCGATTGAATCCCGTGTCAGTAACTCAACACGTCGATCAGTGGACCCGCCGTGGTGCCTTCCGGCCTCAAGCGGTGCCCGGTGGATCAACTTAACATCCCGATCAGCATCTTTTATGCCTTGGTAAAAAGTATCCAATATCCATTGCTGACGCTCTTTCGGAGTCATCCCGACCATCCGTTCGGCGAGTGTAAACCCAAGACCCGTTAGATCTTCGTATTCATCGATGACCTGTGTGACAACTTCACGGGTGTAGCGCTTTACCAAGTCTGAAGTGTCGCCTTCTCCGGAGTAGTTCCAATCTATACTGTATTGGGCAATATTGTGGGCTTTGGCAAATTCCGGCGAAACGAAAATATTCCAGTTGACGATGTACGTCTCAATAGCTCGATCCTTGGCCATGCGAAAAAGGGTTCGCCAAAAATGCTGCCATTCTGCGAGTTCCTCATCATTGAATCCACTGGCTTCCGGAAAATTGGTTGGTCGGATCATCAGCGTGAACGGGTGGAGGCCCCAGAGTGAAAGCACATTGAACCGATTCTCGGCCATCTGGTCCAGAAAGGCTTCCCAGTACTCTAAATCACGAACAGTGTCCTGGTGGAGTTGAAGCGATTCGCCTTTACGGTAGGACATCCAAGGCAAATTGAATTTAATGGCTCGAAATGGCAAGCGCGCCTTTTCTGTTCGCTCGGGCACCTTATGAAGTGCCACGCCGTTACGTAAGTCCTCCGCCACCGCCAACGCGCCGTACATCGCGCCTGTCGGGCCGCCCCCTCGGATAACCAATCTGTTTTCGTCGACGCGCAGAATACTAAAGTGTTCGCCTTCGCCTTCCGTCATGACGTTTTCGAGTTCAATACGGACTGAAGCAGCGCCCTGCTCTCCAATGGTCCAGCCGGCAGCTTCCAACTGAACTCGAAGTTGATGTGCTCCATGCGCCACCGGCCCCTGCGTCTTATCGAAGGTGAGTTGAAGTGTCCCCGGTTCGCCCCCCATTGCAGCTTGCGTAAGACCTACAGAAAAGAGTATCGCCGTGAGTTTGAGCGCTTTAGGGAAATTCAAGACGTATCTGCCGCAAACAGTTGCCATCGATACCATCGCCTATCTCGCTGCGGGTTAAGCTGCGGTTGAAAATGGATTATGAAATATCGCTCGCCGAAGGCTCGCTCCGAATTTGTGACCCGCGGCACCGTTGATCTGTGACTTCAACGTCTCGTCTTCTGCTCTCGCCCTCAAGTTCAGGCTCAAGTGTCCCACACTACGTTAACGTAGGGGGCCGGGTGGAAAACCTCGGTCCGCCTGGGTGAGTCTTGAGCCGGTCGAACACTCGAACGAAGATTACCGCAGGTCCAGCAACGACGCCAGATTTGCTCCCTCGTCGATGATCGGATCGATATTGCCGGTCGGCGAGGCGATCAGGGTCGTGACGCCCGGCCCGTGCCCGGCCACGTTGCTGAAGCCGTGAGCCACGACTCCGATCGCCACGGCGCCCTTCCGGTAGACTCGTCCGTAGCTGCTGTCCGCATCCAAAATGGCGACAACGTCGCCGAAGCGGAGGGTTTCGAGTCCGTACTCGGCCACCACCGAAGCATCGAACATCTGGATGTCGTAGTCACCCGAGTAAGTATGGCTTTGTCCAAGTCCCGATCCCATAATCTTTGATGGAACCTTGTGGGTCACCGGAACCCGCAATCGACCGGCTTCGTTGATTCCCATGCCGCGTCGCGTCAGGGCCTCCAACAGGCGGGGACTCATGTTCATGATCTTGACTCCGGAAAAGTTGACGGCTCGCATCCCCTGCCCTTTCGCCCGGATCTGAATTCGGTCACCGATCGCGAGTTGCTCGTAGACCTCGTCCGGGAACTCCACCATGACGTGTTCGACTCCGCCGTGCTTCCCGATGACGGTTCCTTCGGCCCCCTTCGTTTCCCCGCTGATCACTCGCGCAGAATTGCCGACGCACGCCAACACGTTGAGGGCCCGGTTTTCCACGCTGTCGCCCCCGGCCGGGTGACGCATGCTGACCGAGGGCTCCACATGGTCGCCGGCAAGGCGGACTGCGGAATCGCCGACGCGAAAGTTGTAGGTGATGCTTCCCGTTCCAGGCAGGACGAACAACTCCCCGTCCGGTGAGACGCGATAGGGCGGATTCGACTGACGGGCCGGGGCAACTTCTCCGATTACGGCCATTTCGACCAGCTGGTCAAGATTCACCTGGAGCGGCTCGACCTCCCCGGTTGTAGCCTCGCCCGCTTGCGTCCCGCGAAATAAAGGGAGCATCAAGATGAAAAGTCCGGTCATTCGAGCGAATCGACTCATCAGTTTCTCCTCTGGATGCCGTTAAGATGTGAGGGGCCGTCTCTGTTCAAATTGCCCCAAATCCGGCTGTCGGATCTCCGAGTCTTATCCATTCAACAACCCCCGAACACAAGCACGTGGGGGCCGCGCCCTCGGGGCAGTTTCTATACGGTCGCCGACTGCGAAGAGGGATCGGCAAGGGACGGTCCCCATCGCCCCCCCATCGCCCCCCCATCGCCCCATCACCTCCCGGTCGCCCCTCATGTGACCCATTCAATTCGATTCCGGATTTTGTTAACCCAAGCGGCGGTGGTTTCTTTCAGCGGTAATGATATTGGCGAACTCCCAGGAATGAAGCAATGGGACAACGAGGACGACCTTTCCAGCCAGCAGCCGTTCCCGCCACACTCCGGCGGAAGTGGAAAAGGCCTCTTCCACGTACCGGGCCAGGCCACGGCGACGCTTGGAACCCAACACATAGGTGTTCACCGGGAGTCACGGTTAGTCACGGTCCTTTCGGAGAATGTCGCGCGTGTCGCTTTGCAGCCGCAATGCGCTGCTCCGAACGTTCCTTGTAAGTAGAGCGGCGTTGCTCCTCCGCCTTCAAGGCGACGAAGGCGGCCGGCGCCTCCTCAACCAGCGCACGCTTGCTCTTGGCGCTTAAGTGCTTCCACTTCCTCCGCGACCGAGTGCGTATTTCAATACACTGAGTGTATTGAATGTGTCAAGACAGGCAACTCCGAGAACTTGCTTGACGCCCTTTTCGAGCCCGCATACACTCGCCTCAAAGAAGCGAATTCCTATCAACTCCACCCCGTCGCTTGCG
>CAYRCA010000195.1:0-3927 GCA_964422565.1 uncultured Acidobacteriota bacterium
ACACTCCGATGAGGACCAGGCCCGCGACAACGAAGGGCAAAATGAACAATGTCGTTAGCAGCGCCCGAGCTTTTCCCACCACTCCCTTCAGATCTCTCCAGCTACGGGCGGCGCCGATAACCGTCGCAAAGGTGGCACTGTTCCATACGACCAGAAACACCGTCAAAAAGATCGCCAGTCCCGCTTCCTCCGCCGGCGCCAGCCCCACCATCGTGACCGCGGCAAGCAGCGAAAGAAGGATTCCCGGGACGAGCCACCAGCGGTTCCGATTGAAATACCGCCCTTCGAGGCGGGCGGAAAGAGCCTTCTCGTGGGCCTTTACGGCGCCGCCCACGCGGGAATGGTTAGCGGTTTCGAAACGTAACGTCCCGCCCCCGTTGAACAGCGCCTTCAGCAGGGCATTTTCGGTCTTCGAGTCCGTGCCCCCATCCTTCTTCTCAACCTCATAGGTCGAACCCCGTTTCTCAATGCCCAGCGCATTCTTCAGTCCCATGCTGACCAGGGCGGCGGCCATGGTGGTCGTGTCGTACCCCATCTTCCAGACATATCTCAGCATTCCCGGAGAGTAGCCTTCCGGCGCCTCGTAGCGCGCGTAGATCGCTCCCGGGGCCGGATCCCGCCCCACCCGGAACCAAGCGAACAAATACCAGGCCAGCGTCAGGTGAAGTCCCACCAGTCCGAGAATCCCGCCCAGATTGTCACCGACAAAATGGACCCAGATTTCGGCCGTGGTCGGCGGTGCGATGATCCCCTTGGGAAAGCCCACGGCTACGGTCAGGCCTTCGTGTGGGTTCAAGACGCGACTCGTCTCGAAACGGACGGCCTGGGCGTCGATGATCTCGACCCGGTAGTCGAGTCCCTGGGTCCCCTCGGGCCCGGTGTAGGCGTCGAGTCGCCAGTGGTCGGCAAGAACGGCTTCGGGCAGTCTGACGGTAGCCACCGCGCGGTCGATCGGGAAAATCCAGTCGTTACCGGTAACGTTCCAGTAAAGCTCGTCGTGCTCTTCGAAGAATCCAATCTGCCGATTGGTCCGGTAGGTCAACTCGTAGGTATATTCTCCGGGATTCAGGAAAACATCGGCGCTGCCGATGTACACTCGGCGCCCCGCCCCGGCGGACTCGACGCGCCAAGGCTCCGGGCGCGCGTCTCGGGTCACCTTCAAGACTTCGAACGGAACCCGAACCCGCCGCCCATAGCGGTCGCGGTATCGGGTGGGAAAATCGCGGTAAATGCCGCGTCGAATCTCCCGCCGCTCCGCCCGCACGCGAATGGTTTCGACGACCGTCAACTCGCCGTCGGCGGCGATCGCAACATCGGCGTCGTAGCTCAGTATCCGTTCATCGGCAAAAGCCTGTTCCCCCAACAACGGAAACAGCAGGACGATCAACCGCACAACTTTCGACTTCATCCACGACCTCCAGAAGACGCTTTCCAGCCACCGGCGCGGCGTTTTCCCGGCGTTGGCCGCCGAATTCGCCATGGACGGACTTCGGTCAGCCGGCCGTTTCATGGCCCAACAAGCGGCGAACCTCGGGAACCGCCCGGGCCTCGATCTCCGCGCTGAAGAACTCGGCCGCCCGGAACCCGCACAGCCGGGCCACCATCAGGTCGGGCAACCGCTGCACCCGGGCGTTCAGCTGCCGCACGGCTCCATTGTAGAAGCGCCGAGCCTGCTGCAGGTGATTCTCCACATCCACGAGGTCCGTCAACAGCCAGACGAGTTCCACGATCGGGGTAGTTTAGTCGATAGGAGGGACAAGTCGAACCCAGGGGCGGGCGGTTCTCTCCGAATCTTGCGGAGACAAGGCCCGAAGGACGACGGGCTTCCAGCCGGCTTCGAGCCCGTCACCGGCGGGTTTCACCGGGGTCTTCGCCGTTCTGTGACCCCGACACAGGCAGGGTGCCAGTGTTCCCGCTCTGACAGGCAGGGATGCCTGTCCTCCGGCGCAGGGTGCCAGTTTTCCGAGTGGAACCCATCGGAACCAGCCACTCTGTCCGCTTCTCGCCCCCTGGAAACCAATGGCGATGGTCGTTGCCGGACTTGCCTTCCGATCCCCCGGGAAGCGCTCAGCCGACGAATTTGTATCCCAGGCGATGCACCGTCAAGATGTACCGCGGATGGTCCGGATCGGGCTCCAGCTTCCGGCGCAGTCCCGATATGTGAACGTCGACGGTCCGAGTCACCGGCATCGCGTCGTAGCCCCACACGCGATCGAGCAGTTCGTCCCGGGAGAGCAGCTTTCCCCGACGCTCTATCAGATGGCGCAGGAGCTGGTACTCCTTGGCGGTAAGGACCACGGGTTCCGAGTTGCGGCGGACCTCCCCCCGCTCGAAATCAACGCGAACCTCTCCGAACCGATAAGACCTGACGCCGGTGGTCGCGGAGGAGTCGCCCCGTCGTAGCAGAGCCTCCAGACGGGCCAGCAACTCGAGCATCTCGAAAGGCTTGCTCAAGTAGTCGTCCGCCCCCAGTTTCAGCCCCAGTACCCTGTCGACCAACTGCCCTCGAGCGGTCAGCATAATAATCGGAGTCACCACATTCCGCGCCCGCAGATCCCGGCAGATATCGAAGCCGTTCTTGTTCGGCAACATCACGTCGAGCACGATCGCGTCGAAGGCTTCGTCCGCCGCTCTTTGGAAACCGACCGCGCCGTCGCTCTCCGTCTCGACCAGATAGCCTTCGCTCCGCAGCCGATCGCGAATGGCGATCGCGAGTCCACGCTCGTCCTCCACCACCAACAGCCGCCTTTTCACCGGTGCCCTTCCCTTTCTTTCCCGTCGACGGTCAAAGCCGCGTCCCCGGGGGCCGCAGCCTCTCCGGTGCCTCGGTCCACCCCATCGCACGTCGAGTCGACTGCGGGCAGAAACAGGGTGAAGCGAGCGCCGCAGCCGGGCGCGCTTTCCAACTCGACGCGCCCACCATGCCGTTCAACGGTGTGCTTGACCAGGCTTAAACCGACTCCCGCTCCCCGAATTTGCTTCACCACGGCGGTCGTGCCTCTTTCGAAGGGAAGAAAGATGCGTCGTTGGTCCCGCCGCGGGATCCCAACTCCCCGGTCGGACACTGAAATCCCCACCTCGCGCCGGTTGGAGAACCACTCGACCTCCACGCCGACCCAACCTCCGTCCCCACCATGGGCGACGGCGTTGCCGATCAGATTTCGAACCGCCCGACCCAGAGCTTCCGGTTCACCTCTTACGTATGGAGTTCCCTCGGGGATGCGAACTTCCACCGCGATCCCCCCGTCGCCAAGGAGACCTCGACAGTGATCCAGGGCCCGCCGAACAATCATGGCTGGATCCAAGTCCCGCATCAGATACTGCTTTCGACCCGAGGAAACCGCGGCGAACTCGAGCAGGTCTTCGACCAGGCCGGCCAAGCGCCGGCCCTCGATCCGGATCAGACCTCCGTACTCGCGAATCCCCTCCTCATCTTTTGGCGCGACTCCGTCGGCGAGGTTCTCCGCCGCGGCGCAGATCACCGACAGGGGAGTTCGCAGTTCGTGAGAAACCCCGGCGAGGAACTCCCTTTGCCGCCGCGCGTACTGTCTGGCCTGGCGGGCCGACAGAACGAGAAGGACCATGCTGGCGGTCAGCAGAGACAAGGCGCCGAGGCTCAGAGTGAGGTCCCGTCGCCGCTCCGCGGCGGCGACGGCGTCCAGCGATCCGGAGCGATGTCGGGCCACCAGTCTGAAGTGCCCCAGCCCGGTACCGGGGTCGAACGTCCCGATGCCCGTTTGGAGTCGCCCCTCCCACGGGTCCCGCGCCTCGCCGGCCTCCGGGTCGAAATGCCGCCCTCCGGACCCGGCCGGTCCGCCGGGCGGGTTGATGGTCGGTGCCGGAGGAGGCGGCGGAGCGGTTGGAGGGGCTGGGGGCCATGGCCAGGGCGCAAGAAACAGGTCCTCCAGACGCGGACGCCAGAGGTGC
>CAYRCA010000195.1:3937-7822 GCA_964422565.1 uncultured Acidobacteriota bacterium
CCGCGTCGTATTCGTCGCTTGACGACCCCAGGTCCGTCTTGGACCGATACAGGATTGGATCCCCCGCCCTCTCCCCGACGATTGCGAAATCGAACTCGGGCTCCCCGGCGCGATACAGGTGGCGATGCGCCAAGTCGGGCGCCAGCGCCTCTGAAATCACGGTGGGACTGATCTCCACAACCAGGCAGGCGAGTTCGCCGGGGTCGGAGGCCGGAGGTTCCGAGAAGGGCTTAGCCCGGGTTTCCCAGACGGTCACCATCGCCAGGGGATCGACCGACAGCAGGCAACCGGCGCTTTCCCGTCGTCCGTCGGTCAGCGCCCTCCAATCCGCCAGCTTCCGGCGAAGGGTCTCCGGCTCGAAACTCGAAAAGCCCGGTTCGAAGACCGCCGCACCGTCGTCGAAACGGAATACACGCGCGGCGTCGGAGCTCAAGAGCCAAATCCGGTCGACGAGTTGAGGATACGGCGCCGTCTCCAGCCAGTGCGAGTACCGCTGGGCCACGGTCCTCGCCAAGGCATCCGGATCCGGCGCACCGGGCCCGGGGTCCCGTATGTGAAAAACATAATAAAGGCGCGTCACCTCCCGATCGAAGTCCCGCGCGAAGGCTTGGAGCTTCTCCTCCAACCGGGCCTGCCGATCCTGCCGGTGGGCGCGGCTGATTTCCCAGGTCCAGCGAACCTGCAGGGTCACGAGAACACCCAGGACAACGGCGAGGGCGACCAACGGCACTAGCGTCCATAGGGTCTCTTCCGCGCGCCACCGGTTCATCCCCCAAGTATAGCGATCGGCCCGAGGACGAGCACCCGCGGGCCGCACCGGGGTGGATGCGTTTCACCGCGCTTCCGACCGGGCCTCCAACGCCGGGTGGGACTCGGTGGGGCGCCGCCCACCTGTCTTCTGGAGGATCCACCCGGCCAGATAGTCGGTGACCCCCGGCATCATCCGCCCTTTAAGGGCGTGCTCCCGATTGGTCAGGAAGTGATTGGTATCTTCGAAAACACGGACCGAAACGTCCAGCGAGGCGTTTCCGTGTTCTTTCGCAATCACCCGCAGCAAGGCCCTCCATCCGTTCTCGGCGGTGACGCGATTATCCTTGTCTCCCTGCACGGCGAGAATGGGGCAACCGATCCCGGGCATATCATCGGCCGGGTTGTAGTCCACGAACGACTTGAACCAGTCAGACTGGAATCCGCGCACCATCCCACTGGCGTGCTTTTCGACTTCCGCCTCGAGGTTGCCGATTTTCGCGCGTTCCTCCTCCGGCAGCCGATTGAGCATGAAACGGGTGTTCTCGCGGAGAAGGGCCTCCAGTTCGCCGGCGTCCTCTCCGCGCGCCGCCGCCACGCAAAGACTCTGGAACCGCCGCGCCCGCCTCAAGAGATCTTGCCTGTCCTCGGAAGGCTGGGGCACAAAGACCTCCGGAAACGACTCGGCTTGGGCCATCAAAATATCGGCTCCCGAAACGAAGGGCCCGGAGAGCGCGATCAGGAAGTCCGCCGTCTGGGGTTCCGCCGCCGCCATAACGGCGATTGCCGCGCCCGAACTGAAACCGCCGAGGCCCACCTCCGCGATGTCCTTGTGACGCCGAAGGAACCCGATGGCGGTCAAGGCGTCCCGCTTGAGGACCTCAAAGCTGGTCAAAGACTCCCGCACTCCGCTCGATCCCCCGGTTCCCCGGTCGTCCAGTCGCAAGACGGCGATCCCCGAGTGGTTCAGGGCTTCCGCCAACAACGCTCCCATGCGGTAGCGCCCGTCCCCGTCGATGTCCCAGTCGCGGTCCTGCTCGCCGGACCCGCAAAGGAGAAGAACGGCGGGGTGGGGGCCGCGACCGCCTGGCAGGGACAACACGCCCGCGATTCTCGCGTCGCCGACGTCCAACAACACCTCCTCCTCCACCACCTTTCCTCCGCCGGATCCGGCGGTGACCGAGATCAAACCGACAATAAGCCCCAGGACGGCGCTCATTGATCGACGCGTATGCCGTTTCGATCTTCCCTCCATGCCTTTCCTCCAATCGCAAAAGCCGTTCGGTTGACTTCGAGGGCTACGTCCGACTTCGCCGGGAGCCCTCACCGCGACACGAGACCAGCGTAGAAGGAGAAGGGGTGTGAGTGGTTAAGGCGGCGCAAACTTCTCGTAAAATTTGTAAATTCAAGGGGTCCCGCGCACAGGCTGGTGGCACGGGCGTCCCGCCTTGGCTTCCCGCCTTGGCGTCCCGCCCGAGACCGCGGAGGAGGTTCCCACCCCGCTCCGGATGAAGCCGGGGGGGATCACCTTAAGGCTGGGCGGGAGGCCGGGTATGCGGGCGTTTCCAAATTAGCGGGATGGGGAGACGAACTCCCGACTGTCGCTCGACTTCACGGATTCCAACATTTGCTGTGAGATCGCGGATGCCGTCTCCAGGATGGACTCAATCATCTCCGACTGGGCCTCGCCCTCCGGAACTCTCGGCTGGGGAATCGAGAGGCTCAAGGCTGCTCGGACCTCGCCCCGCATGAATTCTTCAGTCGGCCCTGGAGAGAGGTTCCCCGTCCCCGGTTCGGTGGCCCGGCGGGTCCGGGGGCTCCCAGATGGTCGCAGCGATGTACCGCTCCGGGCCCGTCTCTTCCTCCGTGAAATAGTACACGGCAACGATCTTGCCGTCGGGACGCTGAACCGAACGGGGGTAGCCGATATCCCGACTGGCTCCGTTGTCCCGCAGGATGATGTCCCCGGTCCAGGTCCGCCCATTGTCGCCGCTCAGTCTGGCTCGAATGCTGTAAGGCTCGGCGCGGTATCCGTAGATCAGACAGAGGCGTCCGTCCCGGAGCTTGATCAGGCTGGGTGGATTGCCGACGCCCGCGTCTTCGACAGGATTATTGAGAAACTCCCAGGTGGCGCCGTTATCCTCGGAAACATACGCGGCCAGCCACCGCTTGGGCCCCTCCCGCCGCCGGACCACGACCAGCAGCTCCGTCTCGGAAAGCCGGACCGAAGCCGGCATGATGGAGAAGCCCTGCGGTTCGGGTCCGATTTCGGAGACCAGCCGCCAGCTCCTCCCACCGTCCTCCGTGCGGACGCAGATGGGCCGCCCCTCCCGGCCGTCCCGCTTGGCCGCCGTAATGAAAAGTGCGCACGTGTTCGGCCCATCGACGATATAGTCGGTTCGAGCGGCGGTTCCGGGTGCTCCGAAATTGGGGAGACGAAACGGCCCCTCCCAGGTTCGACCACGGTCGTAGGAGTAGGAGAAATGGGAGGTTCCCGAACCCGTGGAGTTGGTTCGCGCCGTGAGGGCGAAGTCGGGGTGGGTGAAGTCGATGCCGCCGGGAGGATCCTTGAGCTCCGCCGGAGGCACGTCGGTTCGCGGAACTCCGTGCAGGAATCCTCCGTCAGTGTACCGGAGGTACCCTTTCGCCTGGGGGTCGGTCACCGTCCAGGTCCGTCCTCCGTCGAGGCTGCGGGCCAGCATGTGGTATTCCGGCTGGTCCCGGTCGATGTGGTGTCTGTCTCCCAGGTTCTTATAATATCCTTTCGAGAAACCGACGAGAATCTCCTCGCCCCAGATCCAGATCCCGTGGTTGGCGGGCCAGCCTCCGAACATGTCGGGCTCGTGGTAAACAACCACATGTTCGACCGTTGGGGGAACTTGAGGCACCGCCGTCGCAAGAGCGGTTCCCGGAAACAGAGCGAAAGTTATTCGCATTAACATCGGTCTCCCCTCTCATTATCAACCATGACCACCCCGCTTCCAGTTTCTTATCGCCTGGGGGCGGGCGCTCACTCAGGGGCCGTCGGATGGGGGGCCGGGAGCGGTCCGGGACCGAAAGCGGCTGACGAGCAGTCCGACCAAGAGGATCGACAGCGTGCCGACCACGATGATCATGAAGCTGTGAAACGGACTGCGC
>CAYRCA010000196.1:0-7820 GCA_964422565.1 uncultured Acidobacteriota bacterium
GCCGAGAAAACGGGGTTGTTGGCCCAGCCGATACCCACGCCGCCGAGGTCCAGAATCTCCACGTCATGGGTGGCAACGTCGATGAGGGCCACGGCCGCCACCCGTTCACCTCTCGGCCTCCCCTTTTCGACCTTCTGGTTCCGCTCCAGAAGAAGACAGACCGCCGCGATCCGTGTCCCGTCCGGGGACAGCGCGAGCTGCACCGGATTGTTAGCGACCTCGATCAGATCGAGGATCTCCCCGGTCTTCGGGTGGAATGCCAGCACTTTGTTCGACGGCTCGCCCGTCGTGTTCGGTACGGCAAAGCCGGGAAAAGCGAGGTAGGCCCGCTCCGAGTCCGGTGTGAAGACCAGATTGGGCGCGAAATTCAGATCGACGGTGCGCCCCGTTCCGCCGGGCGCGAAGACGGGGCTGATCTCCACGACTCCCGGCCGGACCGGCACCGTGTTGACGTCGAAGCGGAGATTTTCGTCGAGCTCCGTCGGATCGATGGTGGTAACCAGCCGCTGTCCCCATACCGGACCCGCAAGCAGGAGAAGAATCACCGGCGCCAGAATTTTCGGTCCCATAAACTCTCCATTATACGACAGGGGCGGCGCCCCTCACCCCTTCCTATCTTGGATGTACGCGGGCCTCGATTCTTTCAACCAGGCGGCGTCCCCAAAAGCGATTCACCGACCGAACCAGCAACTCTTCCAGCTCCCCGACCTGACCGGCCCAGAGGGCGTCCGTCGAAGCCACCGCCAGCGTTCCTCGGGCAAGCCCGACGGGTCGGGTGTTCGCCGCCACCCCGGAGCCCACGATCTGCGGCCAGAGTTCCCGCAAAAAGATCAGCTGGACCTCCGGGTCGTCCCCCACCACCGCCAATACACCCCTGATGCAGTCGTCGACTCGACGCATTTCATCTGGAATTGTACCTTGGGTTCGCGTTCCACGCTCCCAGGTTTCGAGGTTCAACGGTGGTGGACGCGATCAAGAACCCCGCTTCGTCCGACCCATCCGACTCGTCCGACTTGTCCGACCCGTCGGACCGGTCCGACTTTTTCCTTTACAAATCGCGGGGGGGTTGCTTTTAATATTCGGGAACATCGCAGCGATTATGGAACACACTCTTCTGTTGAACGCGACCTACGAACCCCTTCAAGTGGTTTCCTGGAAACGGGCCATCCGAATGATGTTTCAGGAGAAGGTGGAGGTGGTCGAGCATTACAATCGCGAGATCCGCAGCGTCACCCTGCGCCTGAGGGTCCCCTCCGTCGTTCGCCTGCTGCACTTCGTGAGGGTCCGTCATTACCACCCCCAGGTGAAGTTCTCCCGTCACAATCTGTTCGCCCGCGACAAGTTCAAATGTCAGTACTGCGGGCGGCGTTTCACGCCCTCCGATCTTACTTACGACCATGTGCTGCCGGTCGCCCGGGGGGGGAGAAAGAACTGGCAGAACATCGTCACATCCTGTATCGCCTGCAACCGGCGAAAGGGGAACCGAACCCCCGAGGAGGCGGGTATGGCGCTGCTCAGACGTCCAACGGCGCCTTACAGCTTTCCGGCCCGGGCGCAGCTTCTGTTTTCGCGGATGCCGGCACCCGATTGTTGGAAGGTCTACATTTTCTCGGCAAGCTGAAGCCGTCCGGGGTCGATGGCCCGGGTCCGCGGCCCAAGAAGGGTTGGCGCGCGAACGAGGCTCGGCGATGACCGGGACGACCATGAGCAAACCCCGGACTGCGGTCCGCCACGACGCGGCACTGTTCCTGTTCGCCCGCTACCCCCGCCTGGGAGAAGGCAAGACCAGGCTGGCGCGCACCCTGGGACCCCGAAGAACGCTCGATATCTACCGGGCGATGCTTCGGGGCTCGCTGGTCCTTTTCGGAGGGGTCGCGGCGCGCCGCCGCCTGCTCTATCTGACGGGTTGCTCGGTGGAGGAGGCGGAGCGGTTCGTCGTCGATAACGGACTCGCCCCGACCTGGACGGCGGCCGTTCAATCCGGCGCCGATCTGGGCGCCCGGATGTGGAGAGCCGTCCAGGAGGTGAGGCCCCGCCCGAGGGGCTTTCTCTTCCTGGGCGCCGACACCCCCCACCTGCCCCCGGTTTACATTCGCCGCGCCTTGGGGGTATTGACCCATGTTCCCCTGGTTATCGGCCCCTCCGTCGACGGAGGGTACTACCTCCTGGGGCTCACCGATCCCCGGGAGTCGCTCTTCACGAACATCGACTGGGGAACGGACCGCGTCCTCGGGCAGACGCTCTCCCGACTGGGACGTGAGGAATACGTGCTCCTGCCCCACTGGTACGATATCGACTCCGAAGCCGACCTGGAGAAACTTCGGGCCGATTCCGGGTCCAGGGACTGGGGAGTTCCGCAGTTTCGAGGTTAGCGTGGAGGTCGGTTACCGTCAAGCGGGCCGACAGCGGGCTGGAGGCAAGCAGCAGCGGGCAGGGGAGCGGGCGGCAACCGCTCGCTACTCTCCGCTACGTGTCGCCTGCTCCGCCAACTGCCACACCGAACGGCACGGAATACGCTGAAAAAACGGAAGCTCTGAACCTCGACACCCCCAAACCTTGGAACGAGGCTCGGGTCGCGATATCCTCGGAGCGCGTATGTGATACTTTTTACCCAGTCGCTCGTCATTATTGGGTGAAGGCGGTCCGGTTGACCGATTTGGGCCCGGCTCTTTAGAATAATCAATGCGGCTGAGGTCGACGATCCGATGTCCATCGAAGGAAGAACATTTCTGGAAAAGTTAAAGAGCTTTCTGGAAAACCTTCTCGCGTTGAAGGTTACGGACCCCGAGCGAGCCCAATACGCTCGGGATCCCATGAACGTTTTCGGAGAGGATTACTCCAACGAAAGACCGTTGCGGGTCGCCGCTGTCGTAGCGATCCTCCTCCACCTCCTTCTGTTTGTCCTGGGCTTGCCCTTTCTTCGCGGCCAAGTGCTTGTCCCGGAGAGGGAGGTGCTGGTCCTGCAACAGTTGGCGCTTCCCTCGCAGCCCATGGGCGGCGGTCCTCCGGAACCTGAGGTCGTCACGCAGCGCCCCCCGGAGGTGGTGCCGGATCCCCAGCCGGTACTGGTCCCGATTCCCGATCCCACCCCCTTCGAACCCGAACCGATCCAGCGAGAAGTGATTCTGGATACTCCCCAGGTTCTGGACGAGGTGGCCGCCGATCTCAGTCTGGGGGAGATCACCGCGCCTCCCGGCCGGGGACGTGGTGTGGCCGGCACCGGGACGGGAATGTCGACGGGAGAAGGGCCGGCCGCCGGGGCCGGAGACGGTGTCTACGGTCTGGGCAGCGGGGTCACGCATCCGGTCGTCATCACCCAGACGATTCCCAGTTACACGGATCAAGCCATCAGGGCGAAGGCGCAGGGCGTCGTTCTGCTGGAGGCTATCATCCGTAGGGATGGGAGTGTGACCGACTTCAGGGTGCTGAGGGGTTTGGGTTTTGGCTTGGAGGAGAAGGCGATCGAGGAAATCGCCACCAACTGGAAGTTTCGCCCTGGGACTCTAGACGGCCGACCTGTGGATGTCCGGGCGACCATCGAGGTCACCTTTAACCTTCGGTAGTTCAAGTCCCTTCCGCGTTCCAACCTGAAGTGTAATCTGGATGCGCTTGCTGGCATTGATACTGGGCGCCGGCGTCTTCCTGCTGGACCTGCTCACCAAGTGGTGGGTTCAGAAGACGTTCTGGCTTCACTACTATCCGGTCTTAGAAGGCCACGTCACCATTCAATACGTGCGCAACGAGGGTATCGCCTTCGGTTTGTTCCACGATGTCGACTCCCAGTTGAAACCCGTTCTGCTGTCGGCCGTGGCGGTGTTGGCGCTGGGCGTGGTCCTGTACTACCTCTACACGACGCCGCGATCCGAGAGATTGACCTTTCTCGCCCTGGGCCTCCTGCTGGGAGGGATTTCGGGCAATTTCGTAGACCGCCTTCTCAACGGCTACGTGGTCGACTTCCTGACCCTCCATTGGCAGGACAAGTTCGCCTGGCCCACCTTCAACGTGGCCGACGCCGCCATCACCACCGGTGTCGCCCTAATCCTCTTTCGGACTTTCGCGCTGGAGGGCGGAACCCATCGCTCCGCCTCGATGTTCCTGGCGGCGGGCTTGGCCGCGGCGGCGCCGGCTTCCCCGAGCGTCGGGGATCTGGTCGCCCGCCTTCAAAGTACGTACGAGGAGATCACGAGCTTCCGCGCCGAGTTCACCCAGACCATCCGCAGCCGGGGCATCAGCCAGAGTGAATCGGGAATTGTCCTGATGAAACGTCCCGGCCGGATGTATTGGGAGTACCGTGAGCCCCTCCGCAAGTATTTCGTCGCCGACGGGAGGCGGACCTACTTCTATGTGCCCAGGGACAAGCAACTGCTGGTTTCCGATCTGAACCTCCAGGACAGTGATTCACCCCTGCTCTTTCTGCTGGGCCGCGGGGACATCCAGCGGGACTTCATGGTGTCGATGGAGAACCAGGGCGGCACGGACGGGTCCCGGGTCGTCCTTCGGCTCACTCCCCGTGTCCCCCAGCCGGATTTCTCGTACCTTCTCCTCGAGCTTTCGAGGTCCGAGCTCCTGATCCAGCGCCTCACGGTGGTTGAACCCATCGGGCAGGAGAACGAATATGTCCTGACCAATATCGAACGGAATGTGCAAATACCCGACCGTCAATTTAGACTGGATGTTTCTTCGGACGTGGAAGTGATCGAGCAGTGAGGAGAAGAGCTTGAAGAAGCGGAGAGCCGTTATCTCGGCGGTGGGAATGTACGTGCCCGAGAGGGTGGTCACCAACCAGGAGTTTGCCGAACGGGTCGACACGTCGGACGAGTGGATCCGGGAGAGGACCGGAATCCGGGAGCGGCGGGCCGTCTCGAACGGCGAGTGCAACAGCGACCTGTCGGTGGCGGCCGTCAGGAACTGCCTCGCCTCCAGCCGGTGGGGACCGGAGGACATCGACCTGATCATCGTATCCACGGTCACCCCCGACATGCTGTTTCCTTCCACCGCCTGTGTCACTCAGCAGAAGCTGGGTGCCCGAAACGCTTGGGGCTTCGACCTCTCGGGTGCGTGCTCCGGCTTCCTTTACGCGCTCGCGACGGGCGCCCAGTTCATCGAAACCGGGGCTCATCGGAGAGTGCTCGTCGTCGGTGCCGACGTGATGACCAGCATCGTCGACCCCTTGGACCGGGCCACTTGTGTACTCTTTGGGGACGGCGCGGGCGCTGCCCTGCTCGAGGCCTCCGAGGACGAGGACGTCGGAATTCTGGATTTCATCTTGAAGGGGGATGGCGCGGGAGGGAGATTCCTGTACATGCCGGCGGGCGGCAGCCTGAAGCCGGCGAGCCACGAGACGGTCGAGAAAAGGCTGCACTACGTTCATCAGGACGGCCGCGCCGTCTTTAAGTTCGCCGTCACCTACATGGCCGATGTGTCCACCGAGATCCTGCGGCGGAACGGATTCTCCGCCAAAGACCTCCGGCTCTTCGTGCCCCACCAGGCCAATCTCCGCATCATCAAGTCCACAGCGGACCGTCTCGGCCTGTGTGACGAGCAGGTCGCCGTCAACATCGAGCGGTACGCCAACACCACGGCGGCGACGATTCCGATCTGTCTGTACGAGAACCAGATGCAGGGCAAGCTGAGGAAGGGCGACCTGGTCCTGTTGACCAGTTTCGGCGCCGGCTTCACGTGGGGCAGCGTCCTGCTGCGCTGGGGGATGGGGGATGCGCGACAGGATTAACGGGACTCTCCTAGCTCTCGTGGGAATCGGCTGACAAGATGGGGAAGGAAATCCTGGGAATCCCGTCAATCCTGCCGGAAAAGAAGCCCGGCGGCCTGCGGCGCGCGCGGGCTCTTGGTTCAGATGAAAAGGTCCTCTTCACGTTGGCGCCTTGCGGCGGCGCCCGACGACTTGCCTGAGAACAGGTAGTCCAGACCTGTCCTGAACCCGCGAATGATCGAAGAGATTTCGACGACTGGTTTCAGGATATCCCGCTGGATGATTTCGGTCGTCTGCTCGAACTTGACGACCGTGTCGGTCACCACCTCGTCCACCTTCTCCGCCTGCCTCGTCCCGACCTGGACAAGCTTGTCGACCAACTGGTCGACGTCGCGGGTCCTGGCCTCGAACATCCGGTTCACCTGCTCGGTCTTCTCGCCCACGCTGTCGAAGACCGTGCGCAGATGGTCCAGGCCCGCAACCACCTCGTGCAACTCGGTAAATAGCTCGCGGGCGTCCTTCTCAAGCTCGCCCGAGATCGAGGACAGTTTGGCCAGCGCATGGTTCGTGGAACTCAGCGTCCTCCATACGAAGATGGCCTGCAAAACAATGGAGACGGCCGTCACGCCGACAAAGATAACCAGTAATGTTTCCGCAGCCAACTCAAACTCCTCCCTCGGGTCTGACGACTCAGCCTTCGGAGCCCTGTTCCAGCTTGTCCTTCTCTTCCTGGTAGGCCCTCTTGCCGGCCTCGATGGCGGAACTGATCTGTTCCTTTTGGCGATTCACCGTCTCCCGCCCCTTTTCCAGGCTGGACGCCACCCTTTCGCTCACATCCCGCCGGGCCTCGGAAACGTACTCACGCCCCGATTGGACACGCCGGGTCACCTCGTCGGCGCCGGCGCGGTAACGGTCCTCCAAGTAACGCCTCGTCTCCTCGCCGGATTTCGGGGCGAACAACAAAGCCACCGCGGCGCCTACAAAACCACCAATCAGGAAATACAGGATCTTCTCTCCGCTGTTGGGCATCGTATCTCTCCTTCCGAATGCGTGATCGATATTGATTTCAAACAACTTAGAATCAGCTGCAAGAGTATCATAACTCCCATATGGAGAAAAATGGAACCCCTTCGCCACGATCCGTGCCCCGCTCCCTGACCATCGCCGGTTCCGACAGCGGCGGATGCGCGGGAATCCAGGCCGACCTGAAAACGTTCGGCGCCCTCGGTGTCCACGGGATGAGCGTCATCACGGCCGTTACCGCTCAGAACACTCGACAGGTGCTGACCGTCCACGGCCTGCCGGAAGATTTGGTCGCCCTGCAGATGGAAGCGGTGCTGACCGATATCGGGACCGACGCCGCCAAGACCGGCATGCTTTTCTCCTCCGGGATCGTGCGGATCGTAGCCGTCAAGATCCGGGAGTTCGCGGTACCCAACGTCGTCGTCGACCCCGTCATGGTGGCCACTTCGGGTGCCCGCCTCATCGAAGACGACGCGGTGGACGAGTTGAGGCGGTGGCTCCTGCCGCTGGCGACCCTGGTCACCCCCAACCTCAAGGAGGCGGAGATTCTGGTGGGGAGAAAGCTGACTTCGGATGGGGACATCGAGCGGGCGGCCGCCGAGATTAGAAGCTGGGGACCCGCCGCGGTAATCATCAAGGGGGGGCACCGGGCGGAGCCGGAGCGCTCGGTCGACTACTACGACGACGGCCGAACGGCGCGGTATCTGGAGGCGCCCCGAATTCAGACTCCTCACACCCACGGAAGCGGCTGCACCTTCGCCGCCGCCATCGCCGCCTTCCTCGCCCGGGGCTGGACCTCGGCCGAAGCAACTCGCCGTGCCAAGGCTTACGTAACCGAGGCGATCCGCCACGCCCTCCCTATCGGCCGGGGAAGTGGACCGCTGGGGCATTTCTTTGAGTTGTGGGATCGGCGGTGAAGGTCCGCGGTTTCGGGGGTTCGTGGTTACCGGAAGTCCCGATCCAAGCGACCGAGCGTTTAGCTTTAGCCCACGTTTAGCCCGGTGGATCTCCCGGCGGATCTCGTGCCCGACGGATTGCCCGTCAGCCTCGTCCGCGCCGAACCCCGGAACCCCGTGAGGGACGAGGT
>CAYRCA010000197.1:0-7058 GCA_964422565.1 uncultured Acidobacteriota bacterium
CGCTGCCGCTGCCCTCCGGAAAGCTTCACCCCGCGCTCCCCGATCACGGTGTCCAATCCCTTTTCCATCCGGTCGACGAACTCCCAGACGTTGGCCGCCTCGACGGCTCGCCGCAGATCCTCCTCCGTCGCGTCCAGCTTCGCGAAGAGGATGTTTTCCCGGACGCTTCCGTCGTAAAGGAACTCATCCTGCAGGACCACCCCCAGTCGGCGGCGGTAGCTGTCCAGCGTAACCGTCGACAGATCCACGCCATCCACCAGAACGACTCCCTCCCGGGGCGTCAAGAAGGAGGCCGCCAGCCCCGCGATTGTTGTTTTCCCCGAGCCCGAGCTGCCCACCAGAGCCGTGACCGTTCCCGGAGGCGCGTGGAAACCGATCCCCTCCAACACCTGCTGCCCCTCCTCGTAGGAGAAGCCGACCTCCTGGAAACGAATATCCCCCTCCACGTCGGCCAGTTCGACGGTCCGGCGCGGGTCGTCCGTCTCCCGCGCCAGGGCAAGGATTTCCTGCGTCCGGTCCAGCCCGGCGAACGCCTCCGTGATCTGGCTGCCGATGTTGCTCATCTGGACGATGGGCGCGATGAGAAATCCCAGGTAGAGCGTAAAGGCGAAGAAATCCCCGATGGTCATCCTGTCATCCATGATCTGGAGACCGCCCAGCCCCATGATCCCCACGGCGGTCAGCCCCAGGATCAGGGTGGCGAGACTCGTGACCAGACTGGTGGCGGTCAGGGACTTCTTGACATTCTCAAACAGGCGCTCGACCCCCTGTCGGAATACCCCGACCTCGTGCTCCTCGGCGTTGAACCCCTTGATCACCCGGACTCCGCCGAGCGATTCGGTCAGCCGTCCGGTCACCTCGGCGTTGATGCGGCCCCGCTCCCGGAAAATGGGCCGGATGTAGCCGAATGCCTTGAGCGAGATCACCCCGAACACCGCCAGTGGAACCAGTACCACAACGGTCAGCGTGGCGTTCAGCATGACCAGAAGAATCAGGGCGGCCACCGCGGTCAGGACGCCCCCGAACAGTTGAACCAGCCCGGTTCCCACCAGGTTTCGGACGCCTTCGACGTCGGTCATGATCCGGGACACCATCTCCCCCGTCTTGGTGTTGTCGAAGTAGTTGAGCGGGAGTTGGATGATATGCCGATGGACCTCGGTCCTGAGGTGGGAGATCAGGTGCTGGGCCTCGACGCTCAGCAACCGGGTGAGAAAGAAGGAGGTAATGGACTGCACCAGGATCGCCAGGGAAATGGCGATCAGGAGCAGTCGCAGAAGCCCGAGGTCTCCCTGGACGATGGCGTTGTCGATCACGAACTTGCTCGCTCCCGGCAGCACCAGGCCCGAAAGACGGTTGAGAACGATCAGCAGAAGACCCAGGGCCAGGAGCCGTCGCCGAGGCCAAATGATCCACTTCAGGGCATAGCGGAACGTCTTCCATGTGACACGACTTGACTTCGCCTTCTCCATCGCTTTCCTTCCATCACCATCCAACGCCGGACCGTCCCGCGGCGATTTGACTCGCCGAGGACCGTCCGCATACCATTCCTCTGCCGTTGGGAACCTCGGTGAGGGCCGAACACAGCGGTTTCCGTCCCCACCGGCCGTTGTATCTCGTTATCAAATCGGATCACCGGAGTCCCCGGAAAGGGCTCGGCGGTTTCCGTCGGCGCGCCGAGCCGGACTTCGAGGCGACCGGACCGCCCCCGCCGGTACGCGCCGCCGGAACGAAGTCTCCCCCTCTCTTCCGGTGACGCCGCCGGCGAGCGACAGAATAACCCGGCCGCCGGGGCCGTGACACGCCCCGGCTGTCGTCGCGGAGGATTCCGCGGAGAGGAGAACCATGCTTTCCTTCACCGACACGGTCAGGACCATTCTGGCCGAGAATACGCTTCAGGACTGGCTGACGGCACTGATCATCTTCACGGCGGGAAGCGTGATCCTCTACTTCGCCCGCAAGATCGCAGTCGGTCGCCTCGCCCGGCTGGCCGCCCGGACCGAGACTAAGCTCGCCGAGGCGGTGGTCGACGTCCTGGGACGCACCCGGTTCCTCATTCTGATGCTGGTCGCCTTCTGGCTCGGCGCTCACGGCTTGGCCCTCCCCCCGCAGGCGATGCAGTTTCTCAACGCGGCCCTCCTGATCGTCGTCCTCTTCCAGGTCGCCCTCTGGTTGAACCGCATCGTCGGGCATCTGATCCGTCATTTCGTGCGCCTGGAGATCGAGGAGGAGTCCTCCCAGGTGGCGACCAGCACGGCCCTGACCTTCGTCGCCAAGCTGATCCTCTGGACGGTCGTCCTCTTGGTGGCCCTGGACAACCTGGGCGTCGACGTCAACACTCTGATCGCGAGCCTCGGGGTGGGTGGTATTGCCGTGGCCCTGGCCGCCCAGAACATCCTCGGAGACCTTTTCGCCTCCCTGTCCATCATGTTCGACAAGCCTTTCGTCGTCGGCGACTTCATTGTCGTGGGCGACCTGCCGGGGACGGTGGAGAAGATCGGGCTCAAGACGACCCGCGTGCGCAGTCTGACGGGGGAACAGCTCATCTTCTCGAACAACGACCTGCTCAGCAGCCGGATCAAGAACTTCAAGCGCATGCGGGAGCGCCGCATCACCTTCAGCATCGGAGTCACCTACGAGACACCGATCGAGAAGGTGAAGCGGATTCCGGATATGATCCGGGAGATCTTCGGCGAGGAAGAGGAGGCCCGCCTCGACCGGACCCATTTCAAAGCTTACGGGGATTTCGCCCTCCTTTTCGAAACCGTGTTCTGGGTGACCCGGCCCGAGTTCGGCGTCGCCATGGACATCCAGCAGCGCATCAACCTGGCCCTCTTTGAACGTTTCGAGAAGGAGGGGATCGCATTCGCCTATCCCACTCAGACGGTCCACTTGTTTCGGCCCCAGGCAGAGGTCAGGGTTGATTGACGACCTGGCGGCCGGGCCGCCGACCGGGACACGCCGGCCCTCACCGCCCGGCGCGGGGCCCGAACCGGACCCGGAACTTGGCCACCTTTGGAGAGATCACCACCCGGCAATATGGCTGGTCGGGATTGCTCCGAAAATAATTCCGATGGTAGTCCTCGGCCGGATAGAATTCGTCCAGGGGTGAGAGTTCGGTGACGATGGGGCTGGGCCATTCTCCCGACTTATCGAACTCGGAGATCACCCTTTCGGCCGTCCGCCTCTGCTCCTGGTCGTGGTGGAAGATCACGGAACGATACTGCGTTCCCACGTCGGCGCCCTGGCGATTGAGCGTCGTGGGGTCGTGGATGGCGAAGAAAACCTCGAGCAACTCGCGGTAGGAGAGGCGCCCCGGATCGAAGGTCACCCGCACCACTTCGGCGTGCCCCGTGGCGCCCGAACAGACCTCGCGATACGAGGGGCGGGCCACCTTTCCGCCGCTGTAGCCGGACTCGACACTAAGGACGCCCTCCAACTCCTGAAAGACCGCCTCCAGGCACCAGAAGCACCCACCGCCCAGCGTCGCCACCTCTTGGGACCCACTCTTTTCCATGGTTCACCTTGCGGAGAATCGGGAATTTTCGAAACATCCTATCAGAGTTCGGCGAGCGGACTCCAACGACGGTCAGCCGGAGCAGCCGGAGAAACCCTTCGCGCCACAAACCTCCGGATTCTTGTCGTGGCCGCGAAGATCGCAGGCCGCAATCTTCGCTCAAACGTTGCGCCTACCTTCGGGACGCTGGGGCGAAAACATCTGGTCTTCCCGCTGGAAATCCGGGGCGGGTTGTCTATAATGCGCAACAACCGTGCCTGCGACCGGCCCGGAGAGGGGGACAGCTGACGGACAGCTTCCATACGGTTGCCCGGCGGGTGATGGCGATCTGCTTCCGGATCATCGGGGGGATCGCCTGGTGGGTAGTGAGAAAGGGGCAAGAGGATGCGGCCAACTACTTTCTGGCCAGCCGCCATGTGGGCTGGTACGTGAGCGGAGCCTCGATTTTCGCTTCGAACATCGGCTCCGAGCGCATCGTAGGTCTGGCCACCGGCGCCGCCGGCGGCGGACCATCAAGGCGTTGGAGGCGACGAACTCGGAGGGCGTCGGCCAGCGTCTTTCCACGATGACCTGGCATCAGTCTTGATCTAGTTCCCGCCCCTGGGTGTTGCGCGCCGAGGGGGTTGGCGCAGAGATGGGAAACCGGCTTGCAAATACCTCGCTCGAGGTCTTAGGCTAATGAAACACTGGAACACAGCGTAGCGGAGGGTCCCGGTGAGCGATGTGAAACCCGACCTATGGAGCAGACGCGCGGTCAACTGGATCCTGGGGATTTCCATTACCGGGCTAACCGGCTCCATTCTGTATCCCGTCGTTCGATTCATGAGTCCTCCGGAAGTGCCCGAACCCACCACCGACGAGGTGGAGGCCGGGCCTACGAACGACCCCGAGCTTCTCGACAGAGGGTTCAAGATCGTTCGTTTCGGCGCCGAACCGGTGATCCTGATCCGACTCGGCGAGGGCAGCTACCGCGCCTTCGCCGCGACCTGTACCCACCTGGACTGCATTGTCGAATACCAGAGGGACAAGAACCGAATCTGGTGCAATTGCCATAACGGTGAGTTCGATCTGACCGGTCGCAACGTAGCCGGACCGCCTCCCCGGCCGCTGGCGGAATTCCGGGTGCACCTGGTGGCGGGGGGACCGGGCCGGCCGGATACCATTGTGGTTTCGAGGGTCTGATCGATGCCGAATCTCCTGGGACGGGTTTATCATTGGCTCGATGAGCGCCTGCCCGTGTCGCTCTTGAGGCAGACGGCGGAGCAGAAGATGGTGCCCGCTCATCGCTACACCGTCTGCTACTACTTCGGCGGCATGACCCTCTTCTTCTTCCTGGTCCAGGTGGTCACCGGGATCCTGCTCATGCTCTATTACCGGCCCTCCGCCGGCCAAGCCTTCGAGTCCGTCGAGTTCATCATGACGACGGTGCCCTTCGGATGGCTGATCCGCTCGATCCACGCCTGGTCGGCCGATCTGATGATCTTCTTCGCCGTCATCCACCTGGCGACGGTGTACTTCATGAAGGCCTACCGAAAACCGAGGGAGCTGACTTGGATCACGGGGTGCCTGCTCTTCTTCGCCGCCCTGGCGTTCGGCTTCTCGGGATACCTGCTCCCCTGGAATCAACTGGCCTTCTTCGCCACCGCCGTGGGAACCGAGATCGCGGGCTCCGTACCCCTCGTGGGCGAGCACATCGTTCGATTCCTGAGGGGAGGGGATCGGGTGACCGGCGGGACCCTGTCGCGCTTTTACGGCTGGCACGTGGCGATCCTGCCGGCGATCACCACGGCCCTCATCGCCATCCACCTCCTGTTGGTTCAGTTTCAGGGCTTGAGCGTCCCTCGCGCTCAGGAGAAAGAGGCCCGCCTCAGGCGACCCATGCGGTTCCTCCCAAACTTCCTGCTTAGAGACCTCTTCGGTTGGACCCTGGCTTTGGCCCTTCTGGCCACGCTGGCGGCTCTTTTCCCCTGGGAGCTGGGGGAAAAGGCGGACCCCTTCGCCCCCGCCTACGCGGACATCAAGCCGGAGTGGTACTTCATGTTCATGTTCGAGACGCTAAAACTGGTGCCGGGCGGGGAGATCCTGGGTATCTCTTACGAAGCCTTCCCCATCATGCTCTTCGGGCTGGCCGGAGTGCTCATGCTGCTGGTCCCTTTCCTGGAGGTGCGTCTCACCGGCAGTGACCGCAGCCGCGCGTTTACCGTGCTCGGCTTCGTCGCCATCGTCTACATCGTCGCCATGACGGCCTGGGGATACCGGTCCTTGGTGCCGCTCTACGTGGTCCTACTGACGGGCGTTCTGATCGCGCTCCTCGGCCTGGGCACGAGGCGGCGGGAGGGTTCGAAGGAGAGGAAGGAATGATCGGGCTGCTCCGACCGCTGATCGTCATCCCGTTGACGGGCCTGATTTCAATCGCGGCCGCTCAACCGGCGGACTCCTGTGTGGCCTGCCACGGAGACGCCGAGATTTTTCCCGCAGATCATCTCGACATCGTACGATCCTTCGAGGAGGACGCGCACCGGGCGGTCGGGCTCTCCTGCGCGGATTGTCACGGCGGCAACTCCGATCCGGCTCTCTCCCACGACATGGCCGGGGCCATGGACCCCGACTTCCGGCCCAATCCCTATGTTGGGGTTCCGCGGCGCACGGAGAATCCCCAGTTCTGCGGCAAGTGTCATTCCGATCCCTCCTACATGAGACGGTTCAAGCCGGACGCCCGCGTCGACCAGGAGGTGGAGTACTGGACCAGTCATCACGGCCAGGCTCTTCGCCGGGGGGACGAGAAGGTCGCCACCTGCAGCGATTGTCACGGAAGCCACGGGGTGCTGACGGCGGGCAACGTCCGCTCCCCCGTCTACCCCACTCGCGTGGCCGGCACCTGTTCCAAATGCCATGCCGACCCGGGATACATGGACGGGTATCTGGCGGAGGACGGGCGTCCCCTGCCGGTCGATCAACTCGCGCTCTGGGAGGTTAGCGTCCACGGCCGGGCGCTGACCGAGCGGGAGGATCTGTCGGCACCGACCTGCAACGACTGCCACGGCAACCACGGGGCGACGCCGCCCGGTCTCGACTCCATAGCCTTCGTCTGCGGCCAATGCCACGGCAGGGAGGCGACGCTGTTCCGAGGCAGTGGAAAACACGCCGGGTTTCAAACCCACAACGAATTCCTCCGGGGCATGGACTCGCCCGAGTGCTCCCTCTGCCACGAGGTGCCGGAGGTGCTGTCCGAGTTTCCCCCCATCACCTCCTTCACCGAATGCACGATCTGCCATGGGAACCACGGGGTCGTCCGGCCGACCCTGGCCATGCTTTCCCCCCTTCCGCCCACCCCCTGCGCCTTCTGTCACGAGGACCCGAGGTTGGCAACCGAGGACACCGTCTCCCAATACGAGGAGTGGCGGGATCAACTGGTCGCCGAGGGGGAACGGCAGGGCAAGAGCGGCGCTTCGCTCTTCGACTGGCTGGTGGACCAGACGCTGAGCCTGCCGGCCCACACCGGCCCCAGGATCGACGAGGGCGTGTCTCCGTTGCGTCCCGAGTT
>CAYRCA010000197.1:7068-7819 GCA_964422565.1 uncultured Acidobacteriota bacterium
CTGTTCACCAAGTTCAGAATCGGCAAGACCCACTTCTCCTACACCGACCCGGCCACCGGGGAGGAGACAAGCCGTCCCGTCGTGCGTTGCTCGAAATGCCATATCGAGGGCGGGGAGTTTCAGCTCCCGGCCGGAGGGGCCTCCATCTCCGAGGATTTCGTGTCGAGGATCCGGAGCCTGACGGCCCACACGGCCCAGGCTGAAAGGGTTCTTCTCAGGGCGAGGAGAGGCGGCGTCGAGACCCGCGCCGCCCTGGAGGCGGTCGATCAGGCCGTCGACGCCCAGATCGAGCTGCAGGTCCTCATCCACACCTTCGTCAGCGAGGAGGAGAATGCCTTTCACCAAAAATATGTGGAGGGAATGGGGTTCGCCGAGAACGCCTTGGCGGCGGGACACGCCGCCTTGTCCGAGTTGTCGATCAGGCGAAGAGGTCTGTTCGTTTCGCTCGCCTTCATCCTGCTCGTCCTGGTGGCGCTCGCACTCAAGATTAGGCAGTTGGAGGAATAGTGTCGAAACTATTTCCAGCCGGGTGCACTCCAACACAGTAGCCAAGAACCATTCGTCAAGAGGACATCGATTCTTATGAACATGAAAACTGCTCTCTTCCTTCTCATCGCCGGTTTTGCCACCCTCTTCCTGGTCGCTTCGTCCGCCTCCGGATCGGAGGACGAGGGAGCGGCCCTTTTTAAAGCCAGATGCGCCATGTGCCACGGAAACGACGGCAAGGGAGACACCCGAGCCGGCCAGATGG
>CAYRCA010000198.1:0-7769 GCA_964422565.1 uncultured Acidobacteriota bacterium
CGCCCTGGTGGCGTGGTGAGACTGCGAACAGGGGAATCATAACGAGACGAGATTTCCGGCGCCGCCCTCCGGGGACCCATTCCGGCTCCGAGATCCGCCAAGTCCGCCCTCGGAAAGGGATGGGACGACTCCGCCGAGTCGCACGGCACCGATACTGTGCTTATTGGGGGAGAACTCGGCGGACACGGTGGCCGGAAGCCGCGCACTTCCGAGCGGATCACGCGCCAACCGGCAGTAGGCGGGGGGCGATCAACTTGCTTCCGGAGCTTCAATGAGGCCGTGGCTTTGATGCCACGGAAAACGTTCTTACCGAACTGCGCCGTATGGAGACTACCAAGCTTCAATGAGGCCGTGGCTTTGATGCCACGGAAAACCCCGTTTCCGTTCTGACCGTTTTCGGGAAAATACGGCTTCAATGAGGCCGTGGCTTTGATGCCACGGAAAACCGACCCCCTCGAAACCCGCTGCCGGCGCGGGTTTGTCGGGGGAGTTGCGAGAGATCCCGACGACGGGGCCCAAACACCGACCCGAAACCTTCGCCGAACCCGCCCGAATCCAACGCGAATCCGGCAATCACAACGATTTCGAGCGGCCTCCGGCCTTTGTGCATTACAGCACCCCTCGCGATCCGCCGGGCAGCGCGAAGCGTTCCCACCTCACGCCTCGGGAGCATCCGCCGGACCCCTAAAGCCCCCTAAAGCACCATCGGGCCCGGCCGGTCGCCCTCCGGCTGCGCCCCCATTCGGGTCATCTTCAGATCGAACCGCTCCAAAGCGCCGAGATCGATCAACAACACCGCGTCCTCGTCGTGCTTGATCTCCCGCCGCAACGCCTGCTCCAATTCCACCCGACGTTCGTCCGTGAGTATACATTGGAACACTGAATACTGAAGCGGCTCCCCATACCCCTCGGCGACGGCGTGAACCCGCCGCCAGCGCCGCGGGTCCCGGATGTCGTAGCGGGACCCGACGTCCGGCTTCGCTCATGGCTTCACCTCTCTCTGGACCGTAGCGGCGCGCCGTCCGATCCGGATTCGGCCTCCAGGCTGCGACCAACTATTGGAATCGGCAATTTCGTCCAAATCTGTAGATCCGTCGCTTCCTCGCGACGCCGGGGAGGCCCGTTTTGAGGGGCGGCCGCCGCCTCCCACCAGGTCGCGCGTCGCGGGGACGGTCAAGTTTCGCTCGCAAGAACCGTTTCCGCCCACGGCCCGTCGGGACCGGTGTCCACGAGGGCAGCTGCGCCCATCGAGGCGTCGGGCCGAGGGGCTACGATGAAACCGTGAGCTCATTCCCGCACAACCCCGTCTTTTCCGCCGATTTCCCGTTCCGAAGTCGCTGGAGGGACTTCCGATGACGCGGTCCCGCGGCGAGCCGGCGCAGACCGGAACCGACCTGAGCGACCTCTTGGACCGTCGGTTGCTGCGACGATTGGCGGGCGCCCGATCGTTCGAGCGCGGCGAGGCTTATTTCCTCGACCGCCTCGTCGGAGCCCTGGTCGAGCGCGGGGGAACCATCGCGGCAAAGGTACGGGGGACCCGACCCTACCGGGTGAAACTGTGGCGGGAGGACGACGACATCGCCTACTCCTGCACTTGCCCGGTGGGCGCCGATGGGGACTTCTGCAAGCACTGCGTCGCCGTGGCGTTGTCCTGGCTCGAGGGGGGCCGGACGGACGACGCGTCAGGCAGGCGAGCTTCGGAGTCGGCCGTCACCGTGGACGACGTTCGCGCCTATCTCGCCCGCGAGGAGAAGGACGTGCTCGTCGACATGCTGATCGATCAGGCTCTGGAGGATGATCGGCTGCTTCGCCGATTGCTTCTGAAAGCCGCGAAGACGGGTCCGAAGGGGCGCGACGTCGCCGCATGCCGCCGGGCGATCAACGAGGCCGTCGACGGCGACGAGTTTGTTTACTACGGGAGCGCCCTGGACTTTGCCGAAGGGATTGGGAAAGCCGTCGAGCCGATCGGCGAGCTTCTCGAAGAGGGACGGGCCTCCGAGGCGATCGAACTGGCGGAGTACGCCCTCGAGGCGGTCGAAGGGGCGATGGAGCGGGTGGACGATTCGGACGGCCACCTGGGGTCGATCCTTCAACACCTCCAAGAGATTCATTTCGAGGCGTGCGAACGGGCGCGCCCCGACCCGGAGGAGCTGGCCCGTCGCCTCTTCGCGTGGGAGCTTCGCGGCCACTGGGACACGTTCTACGGCGCGGCGGATACCTACGCGGAGGTCCTCGGCGAGAACGGACTGGCGGCTTACCGGAGGCTGGCCGAGGCCGAGTGGGCGAAGGTGCCGGCGCGCGGCCCCGGCGACCGAGTGACGGACGGATACGAAAGGCGATTTCGGATCACGCACATCATGGAGACGTTGGCCCGCCGGACGGGGGACGTGGAGGCGGTGGTGGAGGTTTGCAGGCGCGACCTTTCCGCGGCCTTCAACTACCTCCGGATCGCGGAGGTCTACAAGAAGGCCGGGAGGGACGATTCGGCGCTCGAGTGGGCCGAGCGGGGCGTGGCGGCGTTTCCCGAGCGGACCGACTGGTCGCTGCGGGAGTTCCTCGCCGGGGAGTACCACGCGCGGGGGCGTCACGACGAGGCGATGGCGCTCGTCTGGGCGGACTTTGCGGAATCACCGGAGCTCGCGGGGTACCGGAGGCTGAAGGAGCACGCCGACCGGTTCGACGGATGGGACGAGTGGCGGTCCAGGGCGCTGGAGTGTCTGCGGAAATCGATCGCCGGAGGGAAACGGAACGCTCCCAATCGACGAACGAGCCCGTGGGGTTGGTACCGCGGGCCGGACCACTCGGAACTGGTCCGGATCTTCCTTTGGGAGGGCGACGTGAGGGCGGCGTGGCGGGAGGCCGGCGAGGGCGGCTGTTCCGAGGATCTGTGGATGGAGCTGGCGGCGAAGCGGGAGCGCGCCCACCCCGAGGAGGCGGTGCCGATCTACCGGCGTCGCGTCGAGTACGTGCTGGAGGGCAAGAACAACGAGGCGTATCGTGAGGCGGTGGGGCTGCTGAAGAAGATCCGGAAGCTGTCCGCGCGGATCGGCAAGGAATCCGACTTCGCCCGCTTTCTGGTAACCCTCCGCCTGAACCACAAGCGCAAGCGGAACTTCATGAAACTCCTGGATCGCGAGCGCTGGTGACGCCCCCCGCCCGCGGCCAGGCCGCCCGCCGGAGAATTCGACCCGTCTGCAAGATTCGCACCCCATCGGTTAGCGCCGGGCACAACGATGCGCTCTTTCTACTTGTCCGGGCGCGAGGGGTGGCGAGCGAGCCGAGGCGCCAAGGGCGGGTCCTTTACCGTGATTGATTTCCCCCGGCCGTTACTCGGCGGCCGACACACCGGCGGGTTGCGGGACGGAAAAAGCGGGGTGGCGTCTGCGCGGGACATGTCCGAGCCGTCGCGCCCTTTCTCCTTGACCTTCATTAATGAGAGGGATCCGAAAGCGGCCGTTAATGCGCGAGTTGGAGGGTTGCGGCGCCGGAGAATCACCGTTCTCCATGCGCCTTCATGTATTCGCGCAATAGGGCGTTGATGAGCGACTGGTACCCCTTACCCCGGCTCTTGAACCAGGCCAGCACGTCGGCGTCGATGCGTAACGTCACCTGTTGCTTGGGTGGAACCGGCTCCAACCCCTTGCGCACGATGGCCCGGGCAAACTGCTCGGGCGTCCACTCGGGATGTTCCGACAAATCGATCTCCTCATCCCGCTGCGCGTCAACCCTGCGCCAGTCAGTCTGGGAAGTCGATTCCGATTTTTGCGTAATACTGGTCTTGCTCACGTCGAGTCGCTTTTCTGATGGATATGATGCGAATGCGGTCTTCCGTCTCCGTGTGCACGACGGCAACCACCCGGCCCTCCAGCACACCAAGGGTCAAGAAGCGACGTTCGTCGTAAGGGAAGCGATCATCCTCAGCCGTGGCGGTGAGACCCTCGAAAATCGCTTCACATCCCACAAAATCGATGCCGTGCTTCCCAAGATTCGCGCCGCTTGGCTTGATCCCATTCGAGTTCCATCACATTATACCGACGTTTTGTAGCTACAACAATCTCTGTCACAGCGGATCGAGGCGGCGCTGGCTCAGTCCGGAATCGACCAACCGTGCACCTACGAGTGGAGTGCTTTCTCCCGCTTTCGAAACTCGGTGTCGGCTCATAAATACGACCGCAACAAGCGAGCCAACTTTTACCTTCCGCCATATCTGCAAAGCCGGTCTGCTATTCACCTGACGCTGACGTTCAATGATGAACTAAAGGTCCCTGGCCCACTGGCTATTGGCGCTGGGCGGCACTGCGGATTCGGGTTAATGGCAGCGATATGAGATTGTGCCAGCACAGCGGCAGGCATAACGAATCCGCGCTGCGGGTCTGATCGAAGCGTTGACGCAGGAATTGCCCGAATACGGCCTGCCCGCGGCGACCCACAGCCACACGCGTCATTACATGCCGCAGTTTGCCGCCAGCAAGACGGCGCTGGTCTTCGATGCGTTCACGGCCGTCAAGCGCGGCGATCCGCTGACCGTAGTTTGGCCGAATGTCGAACTGCCCGACGACCAACGCGAGCTGCTGGACGAGCTGCTGTCCGTCATAGGCTACCTCGGTCGCGCCGAATCCTGGGTGGAGGCGAAACGCCTCGCCGAAGCGCCGGCGAGCAACTGCACACCGGGCACGACGGCGTTGGATACCGAAACCGGAGAACTCAAGGGCGAAATCGTCACCCTCTATGCTGCCTTGCCGCCTGGCGAATACCAGTCGCTGCGCCAAGGGTTTCTTGCCGACAAAAAGTCGGCAAAGAAGCTTGCCAAGACACTTCCCGAGAATCTGCTTGACGCGCTGAGCGTGGAGACGGCCGACCTGCGCAAGCAGGGTTGGAACCAGCCGCCCGCGGCGCGCAAGGTGAGCTACCTGCGCCCCGTCGACGCGCTGCGACCGCACTACGCCACTGCCCACATCGAGGTTGCCGACGCCACCACCGCGAGCTTCATCTGCGCGTGGCGGTCATGAGCCGGGCCAAGCACGTATGCGGCGAAGACAGCATCCCTTGCATCTTCTCCGGCCACGACATGCCCGAAGGTAATCGCCATCGCCATGCTTTTTACCTGCCCTGGGACAGCAACCGCGATGGCCACATCGACCGCATGCTGGTGCACGTACCCGACGGCATGCGGGCCGAAGCGCGGCGGATCGTCGAAGGGGTGGGAAGACTCTGGAGCCGCGACGGCGGCGAGTGGCGCTTGGTACTGGAGAGCATCGGCCGCGCTGAAATCGCGAACGCCCTCACACAACCCAGCAAGGTCTGGGAGTCCATCACGCCCCATCTTCATCCCTGGCACGTCAAGAAGCGGTTCGATGTCGCGGCACAGATCAAACGCGAATGCCGCGAACGCGGCTTGCCCGAGCCGGCGATCCTGGAGCCGTTCAACGAAGTGGAGGTGGGCAGGAACCGGAAACGCCGCCCGATCCATTTTCCGTCGTTTCCGCAGCCGCCGCGGGCTCACCCAGCCGGATCGCCAGGGCGGCTTCTGGCGCCTGACCTTCCCCGAACCCGTGCACGGCCCCCTGGCACTCGGCTTTGCCTGTCATTTTGGGCTGGGCCTTTTCGCGCCTTGTTTCCTATCGAAGGGTCGTCGGTAGCCAAGTACCTCCGCCGCTTTTTTGGGTGGCGTGCGGCGCTGACGTCCTTTGTCGGACCTGTCGGACCTGTCGGACCCGTCGGACTTGTCGGACCCGTCGGACCCGTCGGACTTGTCGGACCGGTCGCGCCTTCGGGCCGGTCGGGCACCGTCGGAGCTGTCGGACAGGTCGAACGCTTCCGAGCGGGGAGACGCATCCCGCCTGAGTTGGCCCCCCTTTCGCAGATTTCTTGAGTTGAGACGTTATTAGCATTAGTGGGTGAGCAGGGCTGTCGGACCCGTCGGACAGGTCTGACAGGTCGGACAGGTCGGACGAGTCGGACGGGTCGGACGGGTCGGACGGGTCCGACGAAAGGAGGGCACAACCATGTACGGCAAGGACGACCTCATCCCGCCGCACGGCGGCTATCGCAAACTGCGCGGCTACCAGTGCGCGCGGATCGTGTACGACGCGACGGTCGTCTTCTGCGACCGTTTCGTGGACAAACGCTCCCGAACCCACGACCAGATGATCCAAGCCGCCCGCAGCGGCGCGCGGAACATCGCCGAGGGAAGCATGGCGTCGGCAACCTCGAAGAAGACCGAACTGAAACTGACCGGCGTCGCCCGGGCCAGCCTCGAGGAGCTGCTCGACGACTACCGGGACTTCCTGCGTCACCGCGGGATGCGGATTTGGCCGAAAGACTCGCCGGAAGCCCTGGCCGTCAGGGAAAGATATCGCAACCCCGGAGTCGACCACCGGAACAAGCCTACCGGGCGGAACGAGTCGGACTTGTCGGACGACTCGGACCCGTCGGACGGGTGGGCGGACGGGGCGGACGCGTCCAACCCGTCGGACGGGTCCGATCCCTACGGCATCTCCACGGCTACCGCGGAGGTCGCGGCCAATACCCTGATCTGCCTCATCCACCAGGCGATCTTCCTTGTCGGACGCCAGATGCGGCAACTCGAAGCGGCGTTCCTCGAAGAAGGGGGCTTTACCGAAAGGATGTACCGTCAACGTTCGAACCGACGGCGAGAGAGGTAGAGTAGGGGCCGGGCGTCCGACTTGTCGGACCGGTCGGACTTGTCGGACGGGTCGGACAGGTCAGACGCCCCGCGTGTCGGGGCCCCGGAGGATCTTGTGCAGCTGCAACCTGCAACCGCTTGCACCCCGCCATCGCGGGGCCTCTGCCGCCGCACTTCCAAATGAGGGCTCGGCGGGGGCGGACTTGGAGTGCGCAAGCTTGCTTGCGCTTTCAGCGTGGAGGGGGCGGGGAAGTGCGGAACGGCGGAAGTTCCCGGGAGGGAAGGGGCTTCTCGTTTCGAGAGCGCGATGCGGGTCGTTGGCTGCGGGAAACACGACCGAACGGGTCGGACTGTCGGACCGGATCGGACCCGTCGGACCGGTCGGACACCTCGGACGGGTAAGTGGCGGCGGCTCAAAACACTGTCCCTTGACGCGCTCCTCCCCTTGATCATCTCATCGTCATCGAGGTCAGCATCGGAAAACCCGGCGGTCTGATCTTCGTCAGGCGATCTCCGGCACAACGTACGGCGCGCGATACTCGCGACGGAGGAAGGCGTTGGCGGCGTCGGCATGCTCACCGACGAAGCGCTCGGTCGCGGCGTCGATCTCCACCAGCGGGCTGAATCGAATCGCCTCCCCTTCAATGTCGATCCCGTGCGCGGTCAGCAACCGCTCCATCTCGTCCAGCAGACGCTCCCACTGTCCCGATCCGTCGGGAACGCGACGGGCTTCGGCGCGCGAGAATCGGTTTCCCGCCCGAACCATGATGTTGGCCACGTGGCACCAACTGGTCGTGTCGCCGCCCTCCTTGAACGGCGAGTTGAGAATCGACGGGTCTCGGCGGCGGAGAGCGTCGATGAAGTTCCGTTGATGGAGCCCTTCACCCCCCGTGCCGGAGAACTGCCGGATCTGCGTGCCGTTTCGGTCGAACGCCGCCGCGCGCCCTCGCTGGCCTTCCAAGCGGCCGCCCTCACAGTAGGCGATGTAACCGCTCGACGGGCCGGGATGGGGCGGCCGGTTCTCCGAACCGGGTTCCGACGGTAGGTTCGACAGTCCGATGACGACCGGGATACTGCCCGTATCGGCAAAGACGAAGTGAACGTTGGGCGTCTGGCCCGCGTC
>CAYRCA010000199.1:0-7740 GCA_964422565.1 uncultured Acidobacteriota bacterium
AAGCGAATATGACGCCCCACCGACTCCAGAATCGCTGAGCGGTGAATGACCCCGTCGAAGGGCATGAATCCGCGGTGATTCGCCACCATGATTGCCGGGCCTTCGCGGGGTATGTTCTCCAGCCCCTCCACTTCCACGCGCCAATAGATTCTTCGCAGGAAGAAAAACCAGAATTCCCACGCGCGCAGATACTTGGGATCGAGGCCGAACTCGTCGCAACTTTCCGCAATCCGCTCCGGCTTGCCCCGACCCAGCTTTCCCAACATCTCCCTCAACGCCTCTGCGCTGGAGCGGGATGGCCTGAAACCCAGCTCGCGCTCGGCTCGCTCCGAGGAAATCGTCCAGTTGTACTGAATCTGATCGACCGAACCGCCGTTTGACCCGGACAAACGGAGACGGCCGAGCAGACCGCGCAGCGGGCGCTGGATCGAGTGACCCACCGGGATCCTGAGGGGCACCGCCGCCTTCAGGGCACGCCGGAATTCCACGCAACCGTCCCCCGCGATATTGAAGATGCCGGAGGCCTCCGATTCAGCGGCCTGGACGATGGATGCCGCCGCGTCTTCCAGGCTGACAAACTGGACCCTGGGATCGTAGCCGGCGGCGGGAACCGCCAGCCGGCCCGAGAAGAGGCGCGCGATGAAGTCGCCTTCCTCGGGGTCGGCAACGTTGGTGAAGCGAAGAACCGCGACGGAAAAGGATTCCCGCGGCAGCCCGTTGTCGCCCAGCAGCAGCCTCTCGGCGCGCAGCCAGCGCATCTCGGAGGCGCCCGGCTCAAGGAGAGAGACCCGGTCCTCCTCCATAAGGCCGTAGTTCTTGAAGCTGAAGCCGTAAGCGGTGGCGCAGCTGCGCAGCACAACCCTCCGAATCCCGGCCGCTCCGGCCCACCGGATCACTTTCTCGATCTCGCCGAGTTCGCGGGCCCAGACGGCGCGGCCCGCTCCCTTGCCCGCCGCTGTGAAGGGAAAGCAGATAAGCACTTCGGGGACCCGAGTCAGTCCGGCCGGGTCCTCTCCGTGGCTCAGGAAGGCCGCCTTGTGCCCGCGGGATTCAAGCAGCTCGCCGGTCCGGCGGGCCAAGTTTCCCAGGCAGCCTATCATGGCGATCGCGCCGATCTTTCTCTCCATTCGCTGACCCTCCGATAAACCACCCGACTTCAGACCGATTCCCCGGTCGAGGATGTGGCGTTCCTCCAGCCTTCCCCGTCCACTCGCGAGGCGGAGCCCGCGCCGAGGGGTAACCCCCCGCCCCATCGCCGGGGACCGCCCGATCCCCCTGGCGGTTCGTTCGGTTGACCCTCCGCCGTCGGACGGGGCTGACGCGGGAACTCCCCCCGGGGCGCCGGTCCTCCGGGCGGCGACACCTCCCGTTTCACCTCACCGGCGAGGGAGGATGCCCAGCAGGAAGAGGTCGGGCATGCCGCCGATGAGACGAGCGTCATCCACGTCCTCCACGCGCTTGCCGCCGAACACCTCGAGGGCGAGAAGGGAGAAAATCAGTCCGGAAAGGAAGAACGCCGCCGCAGCCTCGACATCCGTCTCCTCCCGCAGCTCTCCGCGCATCTTCCGGGCGTTCAGGAACTCGGCGAATAGCTCTCGTCCCCGCAGGATGAAAGTGCGGTAAAACGCATCGGCGAACTCCGGATTGCGGATCGCCTCCACTAGGCAGGTCTTGAGAAACCCGAGATGGGAACGGCATTCGTCGACGAGGATTCGCGCCATGACCCGGAGCTCGTCCCCCATCGTCTCCCCCGGAAAACGGAGTTCGGGCACGGGCACGGAGCCCGCGATCACTTCCAGTTCGCGCTCCATGAGCGCCTGCATCAGCTTGCTCGGTCCCCCGTAGTGAAGGTAGATGCGCCTCGATTCGAGGCCGGCCTTCTCCGCAACCTTCTCCACGACGTCGACCTGCAGGCGTCCCTCGCCCAACAACTCGAAAGTGGCGTCCAGGACTCTCTTCTGTTCATCGACGTCCAACTGCTGGTCCGATTTCTCGATCATCTCCCCCCCTGCATCAAGAGCCTTTCCCGTCCCGCACCTCCCGCGCCGACTCCTGGGCGGCCTCGGCCAACTCCCGTCGGGCCAGCACCAGGTCCGCCACGCGTTGAGCCGAGACGATCACGGGCGTGATGCCGCCTCCCGGCCGAGTCCAGTGACCCACCAGGTAAAGATTCTCGATGGACGTTTGATTGGCCGGTCGCAGGTGGCCCAGCTGATCCGGAGACATCTCCCAGCCCAGCATCGCCCCTCGGTGGTTCAAAGTGTATCGAAAGGAGGTATAGGCCGAGGCGCTCATGTAAAGGACGATCTTGTCGTCCAATCCCGGAATCAGGCTACGCAGTTGCTCCAAGATGTAGGCCTCGGTCTCCGCCTTGTGCTCCGCGCAGTCGCCGATCTCGCTGTAGTTGGCGTTCCCCCATTTCTGGACGATGAGGATGTCGTGCCCCGGCGGCGCAACTCCGGGGTCAAACAGGGTGGTAAAAAACACCTTGAAGAAAGTGTGCTGGAGATCTTCCGGGTTCCAGGACCTCCAGTAGTAACCCTCCACCTCCTCCATCAACTCATGGGACATGTCCTTGAGCCCCATGTGGAGAAGGTAACAGGGGAAGGACGGCCGCAGTTCCCGAAGCTCCTCAACGACTTGGCGGCCGCAATACCTCTCTCCGATCAGCCTCTCGTAGGTCAGCAGGACATCGGCGTTCGAAACCACGATCGGCGCGCGGAACTCGACCCGGAGGGGACGCCGACGGGATCGCGTGGTCGCCGCCACCCCCACCGCCCGTTCGTTTTCGATCAAGATTCGATCCACCAGCGTGTAAAGAAGGATGTCGCCGCCCCGCCGCTTCAGGGACTCGCCAAGGTCGTCGGCGAAAGCCTGGGAACTACCTTTCGGGTAGTAGTTGCCGAGGAAGTAGGAGAGGCGGAGCATGGAGTCGAAAAGAAAGGATGTCTCGCTCGGCAGCGATCCCCAGTGTGAGTGATCCGCCATTAGATTGGCCTTCAACCTCGGATCCTTGAAATGCTCGTCGAGTTTCCGGCCCAATGTGAAATCGCGGTACTGCTCGGCCCTCTCGTGCGAGATCTCCTTAAAGTAGTAGAGAAGGCCGTACAGGTAGGCTTCCCGGACCTCGGCGAAAAATCGATCGATGCTCCCCGCCTCATGAGGGAAACGACCCTTCAGCAGCCCCAGGTACCGGCTCAATTCGGCCGGTACGACAAAGGTTTCTCCGTCCGGAAAGTGGAACTTGTCGACCGGATCCATCTTGTACCACTGGGTGGGAACCTGCAATTTCTTGAGCAGCTTGCCGGTGAGCGTGGTGGGGTTTCCCAGGAGGGGGTAGAAATGGGTTGCCGAGTCGAACAGGAAGCCTTTGCGGCGGAAGCTGCTGCAGTAACCGCCGAGGACGTAATGCTGCTCGATCACCAGCACCCTCATACCCGCGTCGGCCAGCAGATTGGCGCAGAACAAGCCTCCGACGCCGGCTCCGATGATGATCGCGTCGTAGTGGCTCTGGTAATCGCGCCCCAGAATCCGAACTGTGTTTGAACCGGATTCCATATCGCTCAGACCATTCCTCCGTCCACCGGCAGCACCTGTCCGGTGATGTAGCCGGCATCCTCACCGGCCAGAAATCGCACTGCCTTGGCCACCTGCTCCGCCGTGCCGGGCGATCCGCTGGGAATCTGGGAGAACAGTTTCCTGCGCATGGCCTCCGGGATCTCCTCCAGCATGTCGGTGTGGATGAATCCGGGCGCCACCGCGTTGACCCGGATATTGAATCGGGCCACTTCCCGAGACAGGGCCTTGGTGAATCCGATCACGCCGGCCTTGGACGCGGCGTAGTTGGTCTGTCCAGCCAGACCCAGAATCCCGCTGACACTCACGATGTTGATGACGCATCCGGCCTGCCGCTTGATCATTTCGAGGATGGCGACCCGGGAAAAATTGAAGGTCCCCGTCAGGTTCGTATCGATGACTTCGCTCCAGGTTTCCGGCGACATCCGGTAGAGCGGTTCGTCGCGCTTGACGCCGGCGTTGTTGACAAGGATATCCAGGGAACCCATTGTCTGCCGGACTTCTTCGACCACTTCGCCACACCTCTCGAAGTCCCTCACGTCCGCCCGGTAGGCGACGCAGGCGCGTTCGTCGCCCGCCAACTCCTCCATGAGACTGCGGGCGGCCTCCTCGCGCCCCAGGTAGGTGAAGGCAACCTTGCAGCCCGCACGACGGAACTCCCGGACAATGGCCCTGCCGATGCCTCTGCTGCCCCCACTTACCAGAGCCACCCGCGGCTGTTCGCTCATGACCCCTGTCCCGGCCGGTTCCGCCCATAGGCCTCGTGCGCGGTTGCGAACTCTCCGGACGCGATGGCGCCGCCCATGGAGATCTCCCCCCCGAGGAGAGCCGCCGCAACGATCTCGGAGAATTTCCTCGCTTTTCCGGACCCGTAGCAGTCCAACATCTCCAGACACTCGCGCTGCGTGCCCAGCCCCGTGCCCCCGCCCACCGTGGCGACCGTCAGAGCGGGAAGCGTCACACTGACGTAGATACCGTCCTCCTGCAGTTCGAAATTCGTGATCCCGCAGGCGCTGTTCACCACATTGGCCACATCCTGTCCCGTGGCGATGAAGATTGCCGTCAAACCGTTGGCGAGCTGGCCGTTATAGCCGACGGAGTTGGCCGCCAGATGACCCACCACCGTGGAGTGCCAGACCTCGTACAACTCGCGGGACGAGCAGCCCAGGTAGGCGCGTAGGATCGAATCTGGGAGGAGGGCGCCCGCGGTGACCCACTTTCCCTTGCCCCGGGAAAGCAGATAGCCCGAGGGCCTCTTTTCCGAGCTCATGCCGCTGAAGACGAAATAGGAGGCCACCGGACGGTTCTCGGCGATCCAGCGGCAGGCCGCGTCCGTCGCCTTAACGATCATATTCATCCCTTGCGCGTCCCCGGTCGTGAACCGGAAGTTCACGATCACTTGCCGAGCGATCTGGTGGGTGCGCAGGCTTATCAACCGTCCATGCCGGGTGGTGGACTCGGCAACCGCCCTGAGCTCGGCAAGGCGGCCGTTGATCCAGACCGCAAATTCCCGGGCCTCACCGATCGAGGCGAAGTGGAAGGAGGGATTCGTCTGATTCTCGTCGTCCACACAGGCCGCCTCGACACCACCTGCCCGGGTCAGGGCCACCATGCCCCGCTCATAGGAACGGACCAGCGCGCCCTCCGTTGTGGCCAGGGGAACGTAGAAGGTTCCCTCGGCGTGCGGTCCCCGCACCAGCAGAGGGCCCGCCACCCCGACCGGGACCTGGGCCGCGCCGATGGGATTCTCGATGTTGCCCCGCATCTGGCGGGAGTCAACGGAGAACGACGCCACGTGATGAAGCCGGGCGCCGGTGCGTTCCTCGATCCAGGTCCGGCGCCGGGCGACTCTCTCCGGGTCGTAACCCTGGTCTTTCATCCTGGGAACGAGGTCACCGATTCCAGCGTCGAGCGATTTCGCGGTCATACTCAAATGTTGCTCTTAATGTTCTGCCCGAGATGCGCAATAAACCCCAACAGATCCGGAACAGAAGGACTCCGGTGGTACCCGGAGAATCCCGCTCATCATACTGGGGGCCACCCCGCCAAATCAACTTTGAAATAAAATGAGGCGGCGCAATTGCCGAACTGCACAAGTTTCCCTTTGGCAGCCATGAGAAGTCCCGTACCGAGCTGGAAGAGCTGGCTCCGCAAGAGCGAGACCATCTGGAGCGTCTCTCAGAAGACCGAGAGGTTGGGCGCGGCCGAGTACATCCGCGGCATGGCCGACATTCAGGCCGAGGCGCGGCGAAGCGTCGATCCTCTGGTGAAGACCCGGTCCTTCTGGAGGATGGAGAAACTCTCGGCCGAGATCCTGAAGCGAGACGAGGCGGACGAGGCGCTCCGTGACCCCCGGCTTCCCCTGGAGGTTCGCCCGATCGCACACTGCGGCATGGGGATCGGCGCCGTCGAGAAACTCGGATTCCGGTTCGACCACCTGCTTCCGGGCATCGATCGGGTCGCTCATCCAGATTACAGACTGTTCGCCTACGAGTCGATCGGCGCCATGCTGGCCGTCTACGAGCCGGGTCCGTTTCTCAGTCTGGCCCGCGGCCTCAACGCCCTGGGGCTGATTCCCATGGCTCCGCTTCGCCGGCCCGACCTGGGTCCCTTTCTGGAGTGCTTCGACACGACGGAAAGGCGCCTGTTGGCCCACGGATACGGCCGCCTTCTCTACTTTCGCAACAACTCCCTCGATGCCGCGATCCGGGCGGCGCATCGATCCGCCCTGGATTGCCCGTCCTGCGTCCGCGGGATCGCCTTCGCCCTGTCCATGGTCAACTGCCGCGACGTTCGGCGAGTGATGTCCCATTCCTACGGGTTCGAGGACGGATCGACGGGCGAGGCCTTCGAGGCGGGTCTCGTCTACGCGCTGGTCTTCTGGGAATGGATGTCTCCCGGTTTCCTGGATCTATACGAAACCTCCAACCCGATTCTCCAGCGCCGCTGGAAAGTCGCCCGGAAGGAGATCGGCGAAAGCCGTCGGCTCGGGTTCCCCCAGGCCTTCGACCTCCGCCTTCCGTCGGAATGACGAGTGGTGAACAAGGTCGGATGGGGAACCGCCGAAACTCACGGCCCAGTTTTGGAGTGAGTGTCCCCGAGCGGGGCGCACCCGGAGGGACGAAAATCGCGGCGGTTTCGGGTTCCGAGTTCCCAGTTCCGAGTTCCGAGTTCCGAGTTTCGGGTGACGGCGTGCGGTTGTTTGATTTTTCTTGGTGAGGAGTTAGGAGTCGGGAGCCGGGAGTTAGGAGGGTCCCTTCGCCGCTTGCCTTCGCCCGCCGGGAAACTCGCGCCTGGAGAGTGTTACCCATGTTCCCGGTTTGCACCTTGCACCCCCCCACCCCCCGCCCCCGGCACCCCCCTTCCTCCCCCCCGGGGCGCCCCCGCTCATGGACACTCGCTCCCCGCTCCCGTCCCCCCCTCCCACACGGGCGTGAGATCCTCCATCAGGTTCTGATGGACCCGTCCATGGAGCCGCAGCATGACGGCGTCCAATCGATCGTGGACCCCGCGGCCCAGGTTCAGGCGCTGCGGAAGAAGTCGGTCGAGAAGCGCCACGGTCGCGTAGACCGGATCGAAGCCTTTCAGGTCAAGAACCCTCTCGCTTCGTGGCGCCACCAGGAAGGACATCTGGATGATGATTTCCGCCGCCTCCGTAAGCAGGAAACGGAACTGCTTGACGGCGTACTGGAATTTCCCGGGACCGAAACCGAAAAGATTGGGATGCACTTCGCGGGGCAGGAAAGAGTAGCCGAAGGCGTACTCGGCCACCGTTCCGGGCGGGTCGTCCTGAAAGGGCCGGCTGAAATCCCGGTGCAGCACGATGAACGCAGCCTCCCGGACGACTCTGGAGAGGAGGCGCGCAAATCGCTTCAGAGGGGAAAAGGACCGGACGAAGTCATGAATGTCCACCTGGAGTACCGTCCAGTCGTACCTCACATCCAACTCGGCCAGCGAAAGAGGCCCTCCCTCGAGTCGAACCGGCGTCGATGCTCCGGTCGCCCGGGGCGCCGCCAGCAGGGGGAGGTAGGTGAATCCCCCCGGCAGGCCATCCCGACGCGTCCAGGAACAGAGCCGCAGGAACTCTTGCTGGAGCGTCGGCGCAAAGGCCGCCGGCTCGCGCCACCCGGGTCCGGCGTGGACGCGGGCGCTCTGGAGGCAACC
>CAYRCA010000200.1:0-7704 GCA_964422565.1 uncultured Acidobacteriota bacterium
TGCTCGAGCCATGACATTCGCAATACCGGCGCACCGATGGTTGCTGAATATTGCAGCATGACGGAAGGGGATGGTCCTCGCCTTGGGCGATCGAAACGTAGCGCCAGCCAACCCGAGAGGGCCTGGAGTTGAGAAATTCAACATTGCTGATTAGATGTTCAACGGTGCGGGATGATGGGGCAAGGGACGCACGTGCCCCGGGGGTTGCCGGTTCGACAATGGGGGAGTCTTTCGGGATCTTCTGACACTGCCCTTTACCTCCTCCCGGAAGGAGAGGGCTCGACTGTAGCCTGGTGGAGGGAACGGGCATCAGTCGCCCGGCCTCGGCTGCACCGCCTTCCAGAGCCGCATCATGATCTCCAGATGAACGTCCGAGTACATCGGCATCAGGCGCTCGATTTCCCGCCAGTCCCGTTTCTTGGCGGCTTCATACAGGTCCTGCTCGCAGCGGCTCTCAACCAAGAAGAGTTCCTGGATCGACCGGGCTTCGGAGAAGATCGAGGGGGTGGGATCCGCGGTGTCGACGAGTATCCGGTTCATTGAGGCTTTCACCCCTACTATTTCGGCGGCCCGGACCTCCAAGTTTAGGCCCAACCCGGGGACGCGTCGAGGTAATGTCAACCCCGATGTGTAGACTGACCGGGTTGCTCCAACCCGACCCCCGTGGATGCAAACCATGGGAAAAACTGTGAGAGAAGAACGTTCCCTACAGACTCACGCGAACGATCACGCCAATCAGTATGTGGCTGTGCTGCTCGAACTCTATCTCGTCGAGTGGGAGAGACGTCGGGGAGGACCCATGGACTGGACTCTGATTCGATACTGGCGGAAGGTTGTCGCGAGCTTCGAGAAACGCTTTCCCCCGTCGCTTCAGAGAAAACTTCGCTACCGCGTCTCGCGGGCCGAGGGGCTCGGCCTCAACCCACTGGAGACCGCGCTGGCACGCTATGCTTGGTCGGCATTCCTGTCCGCCTCGGAGGATCCGAGGCGGGTCGTTCGCCGGTGGGAGGAGCACTTGACGAGCATCGTCGGCGACGATAACCCGGTTGTGGTCCCCAGCGAGGTCTTCGAGGTGAAGCGCCGGTTGAGGGAAGCCGTCGGGGGGATCCGGGAGGCCGGTCTTTGGCCCTGGCCGGGGGTGTAGGGCTGGCCCGCCAGACGCATCCGGCGCTGGCGGTGCGCGGGGTCAACGATACTCGGCAATGTAGGCCCTGAGTTGATCCCCCAGGGAGGATTCCGGGCGCTTCCGCAGAAACGCCTCGTACTCCTCAACGGCCAGCGCCGGGTAGCCGGCGGCAACGTACAGCTGCGCCAGTCGCAAATGCACCTCCGCCATCCCCTCCGGATCCAGTGCAATCGCCTGATTCAGGGAGACCGTCGCCTTGGAGCCCCTCCGGTCACCGAGATAACCCTCGCCCAGCAGCCGATGAGTCTCGGCTCGCTCCGGAGCCAGGGCCACGGCCTTCTCGAGCAGAGCGACCGCCTCGGGGTACTCCCGCCCGTCGAGATGAAGCTTCCCCAGGTTGACCAGGGCGGGCAGAAAGTCCGGTCGACGCGCCAAGGCCTCCTGGTAAGCGTCGGCGGCCTCGGATTGTCGCCCCCGAAGAAAGGATGCCGTGCCCAGTTCGGTCCAGGCCTCGAAGTCGTTGGGATCCGATTCGACGATGCGCCGCAGCAGCACGGCCGCGCCCCCATGATCTCCCTGGGACAGAAGAGTTTGCGCCTCGTCCCATCGTTCCAGGGCCGCGGCCGTGCGGGCGTAAACCACCTGAAGCGGCCCCCCAACCGGAAACTCATCGGTCGGCTCGGTCCACTGGAAGTCTAGGTCGTGCCGAACCTCCGACGGTTTAAACTCGAAAATCTGGAGCCTTTCCGCATAAATCTGGCGATTGCCCAACTCGATGATCAGTTCGTAATCCCCGTTGGGAACGTTGTTGAAGCGAAAGCGTCCGTTGGGGGGAACGGTGTCGCGGCCGAAGATCCGTCCCGTCGAGGCCTTCAGAGTCACGACGAAGGTATGCGCCATGGATGTGGCCGAAGGCGCCTCCTCGATTCGAATATCCCCGAAGAGGATATGGGAGGCTTGAGCCGGTTCGTTCTCACCCCAGAGCAGACAGACCGGCAGTGCCCCGAGGAACAGGAGACGAAGACCGCGGCGGTCCAGCATCACGAAGATAGTACCATGTCGCGCAACACCACGGCTCGCCTGCCGGGGGCTGTGGACTGGCGGGAGGTGGCGGGTTCCAACCGCGAGTTTTCGATAGGAGTCGGTGGCTACAAGCGGCGCACCCGATTGGATGAGCGCGGGATGGTTCTGGGTGAGGCGGAAGCGGAATCCAGGATCCGGAAGGCCGTCTCGACTTCGCCGCCGAAGTGGGTAGACTGTAGGGCGAGGCGAGAAAGGAGAGAATCATGCCCCGTAGACTCAGCGCAATTGCCCCGGACTGGTGGGACTACACGACCCTGGACGGCGAAGTAATCGAGGCAGCCGCCCGGCTGACTCTGGAAGATCTTCCCGGCCTTTCCCGGCCCGGTTTCCGGATCCTCCTGTATGACACGCTGGAGGAGTTCTATCTGGCTGAAGCCCTCGAATACGTACAGGCCTGGCGGCAGTCCACCGAAGACAGTCCGGTGGGGATTTGCGGTCCGATCGGCCCCACCGAGCAGCTGCCGCTGGTGGCTCGTCTCGTCAACGACCTGGATCTCCCCGTCAACAGCGGGCACTTCTGGGGGATGGATGAGTGGGTTGTGGGAGAACGGGAGGTTCCGGTGACGCACCCCCTCTCCTTCGAGCGCGCCGACCGCGAGTTCTGCTTCGACAGAATTCGTCCCGAGCTGCGCATGCCCGAGGCCAATCTTCACTTCCCCAAGGCCGACACGGCGGATTATCGGTCCAGTTGGGACGCGGGGGTCCGCTGCGCGGTCATGCAGGGAGGCCAGGGTGACGTGAAGCATTGGGCCTTCAACGATCCTCCCCGGCGGGAGACCCCGTACGTTGAGGAGCCCCCACCGCCTTCGGAGTACCGACGGCTCTCGACCCGGGTGGTCGACCTGCATCCTCTCACCGTGGCTCAGAACGCTCGCACCAGCGGCGGCGGAAACATCGCCCTGGTCCCCACCCGGGCGGTTACGGTGGGGCCGGTGGAGACCTGGAAGGCGGAGAAGGTCTCGATCTGGCATGCGGGCAATCACGACAACCCCTTTGGCCAACGTTTGACGGCCCTGATGATTTCGAAGCGGATTGTCGACACCGCCGTGCCGATGTCGCTTCTGGGCGACCACCCCAACGTGCAGTTCAACTACTATCGCGCCGGCTTCGGAACCTGTGGCGTGGAGATGCATTAGCCTGGAAGCTGGGGAGCCGGGGGAGATCGAGCCGGGAGTAACCAACGGCCGGCGAGTTGTCGGCAATCGACGGGCGGCGGCTGCTCAGCGCCGACAGCTCACCGATCGTTTCATCCGTTCGGGGCCCGCGCGTGGCCACCCACTCCTCGCTCCTCGCTCCTGCCGTGCCGATTGTCGCGCCTCACCCTGAAATTCCCGCTTTCCCGCGAGCCGGATCCGGGCGAGAATGATGCCCATGTGGAAAACCTATCCTATTCTTGGAGTTCTTCCTGGACTGGTCCTTCTTTTCGCCTGTTCTCCGGCACCGGAGACGGCTGAGCGGGCGGAGACCTCTCTCGAATCGGCCACCGAGGAAACAGAGATGCAGGCAAGGGGACGGTTCATTCATGTGGTGTTCTTCTGGTTCAAGTCGGGTGTGGAAGCGGAAGGCGCCCAACGCGTCATGGACGACGCCACGACTCTGTTGGGGTCCATCGACAGCGTGCGCTACCTGGCGGTGGGACCGCCGGCGGGCACGCCCCGCGAAGTCGTCGACAACAGTTACGATGTCGGCCTGGTGGTCCACTTCGACGACGAGGCGGGGCACGACCTCTACCAAGACGCCGAGGCGCACCACCGGTTCATCGACCGGAATCGCGAACTCTGGGACCGGGTCCAAGTCTACGACATTCTGGCGGAGTAGAGGAGAGGGCCTCCCGCCCGGAACGCCCTCGGCCGACGCGATTCGGGAAGGAAGACTACCCGGCGGATCTCGTCCCCTCCTCAGCCTCGGCGGCGACCAGATCCCCTCCCCGGACTCCTCTCAGGGGGAGGAGCATGGGTACCTCCCGCTGGTAGCGCTGGTAGATCTCGCCGTGGAACGTCGCGAGATCCCGCTCCTCCAGCTGGATGGCCGCCAGAATGTACAGGGTCATCAAGCCCGCGAACAGCAGGTGGCCCAAGGTCATCGTGGGTGCCGCCCAGAAGGCGATCAAGAAGCCCAGCATCAGGGGATGCCGCACCAGCCTGTAAAGGCCCATGGCGCGAAAGGGCAGGCGTAGATAGGGTCGATTCGCCAAGTACAGGAGAACCTGTCGGAGACCGAAAAGGTCGAAGTGGTCGATCAGAAAGGTTGACAGCAACACGATCACCCACCCCAAGCCAAAAAGGCTATACAAGACCATCTGTCCGGCGTAGCTCTCCACTTGCCACACAACGCCGGTCAGGGGGCGCCATTGCCAGAAGAGTACGATGAGAGTCACGCTGGCGATCAGGACGTAGGTGCTGCGCTCCAGCGGTTTCGGCACCCAGCGGGTCCACCAGCGCTTGAATCCGGGCCGCGCCATAACGCTGTGCTGCAGCGCGAACAGGGTCAGCAGCATCGCGTTGATCGCCAGGGAAAGCCCCAGATTGCCTTCGCTCCCCGAACTGATCGACTTGGGAACCACCAGGTTTCCAACGAAGCCGATCAAGTACAGAAACGTCCCGAAGAACACCAGGTAAGCAACCAGACCGTACAGAAAGCCACACACCCTTGCCACCATTTTCTTGTCCTCCCAAACAATCTGTTCGATCCCGAGGGAACGGGCGGAGGCGTCCCTTTCCGTCGACCGTCGACGGGGCCTCGTCCTCCGCCTACCCCTTCGTGCGCGGGGCGATCCGAGAACGGCTCACGAAGATCCCCTGCCCCCCGGCGACCCCAACTTTGCTACAATGCGACTCAACCTCGGAGGGGAACCCGCTTGTGACCCAGCAGCCCGATGTCACGGCACTATTGAAGGCGGTCAACCAAGGCGATCCACAGGCGCACGAGGCGCTGATCACCGCCCTGTATCGGGAGTTGCAGCGCCTGGCCTCCTCCCTAATGAAGAGAGAGCGCCCGGGGCATACGCTTCAGCCGACCGCCCTGGTCAACGAGGTCTATCTCCGCTTGGTCCAAGGCTCGCCCCAGTGGTCTAACCGAGCCCACTTCTTCGGAGCCGCCGCCCGGGCCATGCGCCGGATTCTGGTCGAGTACGCGCGCAGGCGCTCGGCTCAGAAGCGGGGAGCGGGCGCCAAGAGAATCACTTTTGGCGACCTCGAGGTCGAGGCGGAGGACTCCACCATCGACCTGCTGGCGCTCGATGAGGCCCTGGAAGCCCTCCGCCGTGAGGATCAGCGCCTGGTCGACGTGGTGGAACTCCGCTATTTCGCCGGATTCAGCATCGAACAGACGGCTGAGCTTCTAGAGGTCTCTCCCGCCACGGTGAAACGGGACTGGCTTTACGCCCGGGCGTGGCTTTACGACTTCATGAGCGGGAACGAGACGCCCGCCGAGACTGGCGACTGACCTCGCCCGCCCGGTCGCCTCGAACAACACGCCGATCGATCGCCCGCGCCGGGTTGCGGCCCACCGGCGAACGCTCTATCGTTTCCCTCATGAAGTCCATTCTGTCCTTGATCGTCTGTGCGGGTCTGATCGGCCTTTGCCTCGGCGATTCCCGCTACTTCCCCCAGATCGGCGACGGTTTGGCCCCGGCCGCCGGCTTCAGCTTCCGCACCCGCCTCATCTTCGTCAACACGGCGGACCACCCGTCCACCGTTGAGCTTTTTGTCCACGCCGACAACGGCGAGGCCATGGAACTGGACTTCGGCCCGCCGCTGGGGGGCGGCTCGGAGTTTCAATTCGAATTGGGACAAGGCGAATCGCTCGCCGTTGCGACACCGGGAACCGGCGAAGATCTCAAGCTGGGCTACATCCGGTTCCGGGCTCCCGGTCAGGTCGGCGCCGCCGCCGTCTTCAGCGGCGCGGATATCCAATCCGGAGTGGTCCTGTTCGAGGCGGGGGTGCCGGCGGCCGCACCCTCTTCCCGCTTCACGGTCTTCGTGGATTCCCTGGAAGACCGCAATACCGGTCTGGCGGTCGTCTGCCCCGTCCAGCCCGGGGGACACGGGACACTCGAGGACGAACCCTGCCGCATCGAGATCCGTCTGGTCGACGGGGGGGGTCGCCGGTTGGGCTCGACCCAGCTGGAAATCCCCCGGGGACACAAGACGGCCCGATTCGTCAGTGAGTTGTTCCAGGACGGTCCCGAGGTCGCCGACCAGGCCTCGAAGACGCGGGGAAGTCTGCTGGTGGCCGCCGACGGGGTCTCGGTTCCCGCGGTGACCCTCTGTCAGATACGGGTTCGGGACCCCTTTCCGATCCAGGTTCCCGTCCTCACCACCTTCCCCGTATTCCCGGGCGCCGCCTCGTCGCCGGAGGAAGAAGGTTGGATCCTGGTCTGGGCGGACGAGTTCGAGGGAACCTCTCTGGATCCGGGCAAGTGGGAGCACCAGATCGGGACCGGAGCAAGCGAGGGCCTGACCGACTGGGGCAACGAAGAGCGCCAGTACTACACGGCTCGCCCCGAGAACAGTCGCGTGGAGGAGGGCAGGCTCCACATCACGGCGCAACGGGAGAACTTCGGCGGCCGACAATACACTTCGGCACGTCTCAGGACCAGGGAAAAGGGGGACTGGACCTACGGACGATTCGAGATCCGCGCCCGACTGCCGAAGGACCGGGGGATGTGGCCCGCCATCTGGATGCTGCCCACCGACAACGAGTACGGGGGGTGGGCCGCCAGCGGCGAGATCGACATCATGGAGCTGGTGGGTCACGAGCCCGCGACGGTCCACGGAACGCTCCACCACGGGGGCTCGTGGCCGGACAACGAACATTCGGGGAGCTCGTACACCCTTCCTTCGGGGGATTTCTCGCAGGACTTCCACGTTTTCGCCCTGGAATGGGAACCGGGCGAATTCCGCTGGTATGTCGACGGAGTCCACTATCAGACCCAGACCGAGTGGTCGACCGATGGATTTCCGTTCCCGGCGCCCTTTGACCGGCGATTCCACCTGCTGGTCAACCTTGCGGTGGGCGGGCGCTGGCCCGGGGACCCCGACGCGACCACCGCGTTTCCCCAGGAACTGGTGATCGACTACGTCCGAGTCTACCAGCGGACCGAGGGAAATGCGGGAGAGTGATTCCCACGACCGAGACGCGGGACAGCCGAGCCCTTAAGGCCCCGGACCAAACCACGAAACGGGGATCTCGCCGCCGGCCTCGCGCCTCCGGATACTACCGCGGAGACTCGCCGCCGGCTTCCAGGTTCCGAGCGGCCTGGCTCAGAGGACGAACGGTCCCCCTCTCCCGATCCACCGACCAGATGAAGTGGACGTCCGAGCCTCCGCTGGTCCATCCCGCAATCAGATCGATCCACACCTCTTGAGGAGTCGACTGTACGACCCGCCAGTCGCGGAACACAAGGGTACTGAAACCACCCTCCACCAACCGGCTCGCCGCGCTCGAATTCGCCACCAGGAGTCGCAGGATCTCGGACTCGCCGCCGCCCTGCG
>CAYRCA010000201.1:0-5926 GCA_964422565.1 uncultured Acidobacteriota bacterium
GGGGGCCCGGTCCAAATCACCGGAGATCATCCGTGGGAGGGAGGTACTACGGAGGATATCTACAACGAGGGTACCGTCAACAACATCAAAGACTTTCACGAAAGCGTCGTCAACGGTCCTCCGCTGTTCGACACGCTCGAGGAGAGTCTGGAGAGCAATCTGTCGGCGATCCTGGGGAGGATGGCCGCCCATTGTGGAGAGGCGGTCACCTGGGACGAGATGTACCGGTCCCGCGACGTCATGGACCTGCGCCTGGATCTGCCGCCCGATGGGCACCGGTGGACGCCCTGAACGGACGCGTCTGAGCAATCCGGGCTGAGGTTCGCGCGGGGCCTCACGGCCGGCGGGCGAGAAGGTCGTCGAGGATCACGGCCAGCTCCCTCGAGGCGGGCTCATCGAGCTCGTAAGTCACCCGCAACATCGGTTTATCGCTGTGAACGAGTCTGCCAAGGTCGAAAGGAGTGCCCACCAGAATCAGGTCGCAGGGAACCTGGTTGACGGTCTCCTGCAGTTCCCGGATCTGATCCTCGCCGTAGCCCATGGCCGGAAGCACATCCTTGACGTGGGGATACCGGGCGAAGGTCTCCCGGATAGAGCCGACGGCGTAGGGCCGGGGATCGACGATCTTGGCCGCCCCGTGACGGGTCGCCGCCACGAAACCCGCTCCATAGGACATCTCCCCATGGGTCAGGGTCGGCCCGTCCTCGATCACCAGCACGTTGCGACCGCGGATTTGTTCCGCCTCGCTCACGGTGACCACCGAGTCCGCTTCGATCAGCCGAGCCTCTGGGTTGAGTCTGCGGACACTGGAGCGAACCCGCTCGATATCCGCCTTGTCGGCGCTCCCGATCTTCGACATGAGGACGACGTCGGCGATGCGAAGGTTGGTTTCGCCGGGGTGGTAACGATGCTCGTGGCCCGGCCTCAGGGGATCGACGAGAACGATGTGCAGGTCGGACCGATAAAAGGGAGTGTCGTTGTTCCCTCCGTCCCAAAGGACAATGTCCGTCTCGCGCTCGGCCGACTCCAGGATCTGGCCGTAATCCACACCGGCATAGACCACGTGACCCAGTCGGATATGCTCTTCGTACTCCTCCCGCTCCTCGATGGTGCACTCATGCTCGTCCAAGTCCGCGAGAGTCGCGAACCTCTGACATCGCTGCGCCTCCAAATCCCCGTAAGGCATGGGATGACGGACGACGACCACTCTCTTGCCCCGCTCGCCGAGCAACTGGGCCAGGCGCCGGGAAGTCTGGCTCTTTCCGCACCCGGTACGGATGGCGCCCACCGAAACGACCGGTTTCGCCGATTTCAAGTGCGTCTTCGAGACCCCCATCAACCGAAAGTCGGCGCCGCGGGCATTGACCAGTGACGCCCGATGCATCACCTCCTCATGCGAGACGTCGCTGTAGGCGAAGACTACCTCGTCGATTTGGCGCCCCTCAATCAGCGCCGGCAACTCGCTCTCGGCGAAGATGGGAATTCCCTCGGGATACAGAGGCCCGGCCAGGGACGGGGGATAGGTCCGTCCCGCAATATTCGGAATCTGATGCGCGGTGAAGGCAAGAACCCGCTCAGCCGTGTTGTTTCTGAAGCAGACGTTGAAGTTGTGAAAGTCTCGTCCCGCCGCCCCCATGATCAGCACGCGTTTCTCTCTCTGCATCAACCAATCCTCCTTGAGAAGGGAACTCCGCACGGGGAAGGATCAAGATTCATTCCCCGAGCGGCACAAGCGTCGGTGGAGTGCTCAACTAAGCCTTGCGATTCGATCCCGAACGTCGTCGCGGAATCTCTCGATATGCCTCAGGGTGTACTCGGCGAGGGACAGTTCTATCCGCGTCACCAACGGGGTCAGGTCGAGGGCGTAGGTCACGGCCGACTCGGTGTCGGTGGCGTGGGAGGCGAAGTATGTTGCGTTGGCCAGCCGTCGGCCCGCGGTGGCCAGATCGTAGCGCTTTCCCCCGGTGATCTGAGAATCGAAGATGCCGACGAGGGAAGCCGCGATATTGGGATGATCGGAGACGGGAAGGGCCACCTTCTCCTCGTCGTCCAGCCAATCGAGATCCCGCCAGACCTCGCATCCGTAGACCCTTTCGGGGGCCGCGTCCGGGGGGAGCCTGCGCAACGCCTCGATGGAACGCAGCAGAACGGCCACGTGGGTGTCGTGCTTGTCGGCGGGGTTGTGCAGGTAAACGGTCCGGGGTCTGGCGGCATCCAGAATGACGAACAGGTCGTCGCAGACCGACCGCTCGGAGGACTTCTTGACCTCCACGCTGGTGAAGTCGAGCTGGATCTGGGCGGCATACTCCCCCACAACAGCCGCCTTGCGTTGTTCTGCTCGGCGCACCCGCTGCATGTCCTCGTCGGTGAAATCCGCGTAGACGCCGCTTCGGGCGCTTCCGGCTCCGTTGGTTACAACCACTCCGGTCATCCACCGGTCTTTGCGCCCAAAACACTGGGCGACGCCGTGATAGGCCATGATCTCGATATCATCCTGGTGGGCCCCCACGCAGAGATGGGTGGTGCGGGCCAAAGCCGCAGCCGCATCCAGTCCGTCGGGCACAAAGATCTCCGCCGTGGGTCTGGTAAAGCGCATGGTTTATTCTCCTTCCGCCTTCGAGAGGTCCGGGAGGCTGGCGGCCGCCACTGCTTGGCCGTGACGTTTCTCCTTCTCACTCGGGGTGATCAACTCGACCCGTTCCTCGATCTCGGGAAACTCCTCGTGGAGCACCACCTTCGCGCGCTCGACGATAAGGTTGCCGCCCTCTCCCGTCATGACGCGTCCGAGAAGCAGGATATGGCGCAGATCGTAGAACTCGTCGAGCTGGGCCACGGCGTAGCCGAGGTAGACGCCCATCGTCTCGTAGATGCGCCGGGCGCGCTCGTCCCCCCGGTTCATCAACTTCTGTACCTCCACCAGTTGCTCCGCGAAAGGCATGGTGGACGGGAACTGCAAGCCGGCCGACGGAGCGAGGCGAGCCACCGCCTGTTGGGAGAAGTACTGGGCTCCCACCCCGAGATCTCCCGACCACTCGTCCTTCGGCGCCTGGGCGCGATAGTCGACGGGAACGAAGGCGAGCTCATCCAGGCCGCTGGTCAGATGGCCGTCCGACGTGACGTACCCCGCCGCCAGACTGGTGCCCATCGCAACACCGAGGACGGCGCCGTCCCGAAGGGCCATGGAACCGGCCAAAGCCGTGACCTCGCCGTCGTTGACAACCTCGAAGGGGACTCCCCACTCCTCTCCCAAATCGAGGAACATGGTTCGGACGCTGCGGTCGAAGTCCTCTTTCGAAACTCCCCGAAACAGGGAGGCGACCCGCACCTGGTTGTCGACGTACACACCGGCCGCGCTGCCTCCGATGGCGTCGAGCCGCGGCAGCTTCGCGGCCGCCCGCTTGAGCGAGTCGTTGATCTCCCGATAATGCCAGGAAGGATCCCGCTGAAAGTAGGGATCCCACACGACTTCCTCACTGTGCACGACCTCGCCGTCGATTAGGGCTGCACTCTTGCGATCGCTGCCTCCCAGATCGAAGCCGATACGACAGCCCTCGAGATGCCCCCCCAGGACCTGAGTGGCTTCCCTCTCCTCCGGGAGATCCCGGAACGAGACCGACCTGACGTTGAAGGGTCTGCCGTAAATCCGCTCGCCCATGAATTCCCAGTCGAAAGCCCGTCCGCCGTTGGGCGAGTAGGTGTCGCCGAGAAACTCGCCGACCCAGGGGTCTCCCGCCAGGTACACCGTGTGTCCTCCCTTCTGCCACAAGAGGAACTTCAGCAATCGCTCCACATAACGATGGTTCAAGGGGACCCAGTCCCCTCGGTGGGGGAGCAAATGGGTTCCAACCACGGTGGCCGCGCGATCCTGAGTGAGAGCGAGCCCCAGTTCACGCCCCTCTCCCGTCTCCTCGACGGCATGGCGGTACGCTCTGCGCCACAAGGCGACGGGCACGAACTCGGGATCCAGGGGCGGCTTGACCTTCGGTTCAACTGTCAACCCGACTGCGGGCATCTGGGACTCTACCTCCTTTCACGCGGGTGCCGTTGAGCCCGGCGGCGAAACGCCGGCATATGGCGGGCAGTTCCACCATCCGCCGAAATGTGTGGCCGGCCCCCAACTGAACGAGCCGACCCTCAAGGGAGGGGAGGCAGTGACTTCCGCCAACGAATCCAACGACCGCCATGTGGGCGACCCTGGCGGCCCGAACGCCGGCGGGGCTGTCCTCGACAACCAGGCACATGCCTGGATCGACCCCCATCTCCCTGGCCGCGAAGAGGAACAAGTCCGGGAAAGGTTTGCCGCGTTCGACCTGGGTCGCGCTGAAGACCCGCCCTCCGAAGAAACGATCGAGGCCGGTGAGGCGGAGGTTTCTTCGGAGGCGCTCCTGTCGGCTGCCGGAGGCGACGCAGGTTTGATAGGGCAACAGGGACAAGGCTTCCTCCACACCCGGGATGACCGTCAGTTCGCGGTCGAACGCCTCGGCCACCTTCCGTCGGGTCCGCTCCACGAACGAGGGCGGAAGCGGCACTCCGCTGCGCTCCGCGAAGGAACGCCAGATCAACTCCTCCTCCGTGCGCCCGAGGGCCGCCTCATGATACTCCTCCTCCGAAACAGAACAGCCGATCCGCCTGAGCCCCTCGAGTTCGATTTGCAGCCCGATCGACTCGCTGTCGATTAAGACTCCGTCACAATCAAGAATCACCATCGGTCCAGTCATGGCACCCAAATCATACTCTATCCGTTTAGCCGGGCCCTCGCCAGTGTGCGGGCGGCTCGCTGGGTTTTCCCGCTTCTCCCCGTCTCCCCGGGGGGGCGGCGCAAGAGGGGGGAGCAAGGTCCCTCCCAGTAGTCTTGGAGGCGTCCCGACCGACAGACGCATCGCCAGGTGACGAGGGCCCGATGGTCCGATGGCCCCGGGGCGATTGCCGCCTCCTCCGATGCTCGATATACTGGGCTCTTGGTGGAGGGACGCCGTGACACACGGGCTGACGGTCCTCGCCTTTGGCGGGAACGCGATCATCAGGAAGGGGCAGGCGGGCGACATCCACACACAGTTTGCCAACACCCGCCGGGTTCTGCAGGGAGTGGTCGGGTTGGTGGCGACCGGCGGCGGTCTGATCATCGTCCACGGAAACGGTCCGCAGGTCGGCTACGAGCTTGTTCGTTCCCAACTCGCGTCCGGTGAGGCTCCAGAGTTGCCGTTGGGCGTGCTGGTGGCGGACACGGAGGGGGGCATGGGCTATATGATCCAGCAGTGCCTCCAGAATGTGCTCTGGAGAAACCGGATTAAGAAGGCCGTGGCCACGCTCCTTACGCAGGTGGTGTGTGATCGCGGCGATCCGCTCCTGCGCCGACCCACCAAGCCCATCGGTCGATTCTTCAGCCGCGAGGATGCCGAGACGCTCATGCGGGAGAAGGGTTGGGTGATGAGGGAGGACTCCGGGCGTGGCTGGCGGTTGGTGGTGCCCTCTCCCCGTCCCGTAAGAATCATCGAGGAGAAGACCATCGCGATGCTGGTGGAGGCGGGGATCATCGTCATCGCCGGAGGAGGCGGAGGGATCCCTATCGTCGTCGAGGAGAACGGCGACTACGAGGGGTTGGACGTGGTCATCGACAAGGATCTGACGGCAAGTCTCATCGGCCGAAGGGTTGGCGCCGAGACGCTGATCATCGCCACCGACGTCCGCAGAGTGGCCCTCCACTTCAACACCGACCGGCAGGAGGATCTGGGCCATCTCTCGCTGGTTGAGGCGGAAGGGTATCTGGAGAAGGGACATTTCCCCGAGGGGTCCATGGGTCCCAAGATCCAGGCGTCCATCGAGTTCCTGCGCGGCGGCGGCAGAAGGGTACTCATTACGTCGCCCGACGAGATCTCCGAGGCGCTGGAGGGCAGGGCGGGAACCTCGATCACGCGGGAGTAGGGGC
>CAYRCA010000201.1:5936-7626 GCA_964422565.1 uncultured Acidobacteriota bacterium
GGCGGATCCAAGACAGGTTCCCGGCCTGTCAGGTTTCAGTGGTGTCTTGAAAGAGACGGTTTCGCTCCCCGCCGGGTGCGTGCCCGAATCCGCAGGCGAGAGCCAGGATGGCCGTCGTCCCCTCCCGGAGGCGTGTCGATCACAGATCTCCCGCCAACAGCGCCACGAGAGCCTTTTGGGCGTGGAGTCTGTTTTCGGCCTGCTCGAAAATCGCCGAATTGGGGGAGTCCGCCACGGCCTTCGTGATCTCCTCGCCGTAGTGCGCCGGTAGGCAATGGAGCACGATTGCGTCGGGCTTCGCCACCGCCAGAACCGGGCGGTTAATCTGGAATCCTTTGAAAGTCTGACGCCTCTCCTCGGCCTCATCCTCCTGGCCCATGCTGGCCCAGACGTCGGTGTAGAGCACATCGGCACCTCGAACCGCCTCATCCACTCGGTCCGTGACAAGGAGGCTTCCGCCCGACCGCGCCCCCTCCTCCCGAGCCCAATCTCGAACCGCTTCCGGAACCTGGTACCCCTCCGGCGAGGCGGTGGCAACGTGCATCCCCAGTCGAACTCCTCCAAAGATCAACGAGTTGGCTACGTTGTTTCCATCCCCCACATAGGCCAGTCTTAGTCCGGGCAACTCCCTTCCCCGTTCCTGAATCGTCTGCAGATCGGCCAGAATCTGGCAGGGGTGGACGAAGTCGCTGAGGCCGTTGATTACGGGAACGGTGGAGTACCTAGCCAACTCTTCCACGATGGAGTGGCCGAAGACCCGCGCCATGATCAGATCCACCTGTCGGCACAGGACCTTGGCCACGTCCTCGACCGATTCTCGACGGCCCAGTCCGATGTCCGCGGGACCGAGATACAGGGAACCGCCACCCATCTGGAACATTCCCGCTTCGAAAGAGACCCTCGTTCTCAAGGAGGGCTTCTGAAAGACCATGGCCATGACTTTTCCCCGCATGGGAAGAAAGTCCTCTCCGGCGCGACGACGGCGCTTGACCTCGTGGGCGAGATCGAGAATGGCCAGAATCTCCTCGGCGGAGTAGTCTTTCAAGGAAAGGAAATGACGGCCGCGGATGTTCACGAGACTCTCCTTTCTCTGGAGGCCGTCTCAAGGGGATGCGCCGTCGCTGACCGGCAACCGTGGATGGAATGGATGCCCTGTTCTCCCATCACAACTGTCGGCCGCCAAGTGGAGGTCGAGTACGATCCGCGCGTCCCAAGACAGCCCCCCTGCTAGCGCGCAAATTCAACCAGAGCGGACTCAATCAATCCGAGGGCTTCGTCCACCTGTCCCCGACTGATCACGAGTGGCGGGGCGAACCGCACCGTCACGTCGTGCGTGTCCTTTGCCAGGATGCCCTTCTCCTTCATTTTCCGGCAGAAGAGCTTGGCGATCGGTTCGGTAAACTCGATGGCAAGGAGGAGGCCTCGACCGCGGACCTGCCTCACCTTCGGATGATCGATGCTGCGCAGCCGGGACAGGAAATAGGAACCCAGTTCTTCGGCCCTCTCAGCCAGCTTCTCGTCAATGATCACATCGAGCGCCGCAATCCCGATTGCCGACGCCAGGGGATTGCCGCCGTAAGTGCTGCCATGCGTGCCGGGCGCAAAGACCTGCATGATCCCATCGTCGGCGGCCACTGCGGAGACGGGATAGACGCCTCCCGACAACGCCTTCCCCAGAATCACCATGTCC
>CAYRCA010000202.1:0-7623 GCA_964422565.1 uncultured Acidobacteriota bacterium
GATCGAGCACAAGGAAATAATGATCCACTACCGCGTCAATCAGCGCATACAGCAGGTAATCCGCCCCGAGGCTCCGGATGCGGACGCGGCCGTTGCGGATACGCTGCCTCACCGGGTCGAAGACATCGCCGGACGCCTCCTGGAATGACAGAACGTAACCGCCGCCGAGGACCAGGCTCAACTGCTCCACCTGCGTCTCATGCCCGGAATCCGAGGCCCGAATCATCTTCAATACCAGGAACAGGTGATCATCGTAACTGTCCAGCTTCGGTCGCTGGTCGGTGTGCACCACATCCTCCAACAGGAGCGGATGCAGCGCAAAAGCCCGACCCAGCTCTTCCATGACGGCCGTATCATGGACCCCGTCCACATTGATCCACGTTACGGACGAGCCGAAACGCAAAGCCGCCGCCTCGCTCACCGTGACAGGATCATGCTCGGAGATCGCCTCCGGGCTGTAGCGGATGACGCCGATCCGCGCCGGATCGAGCCTTTCCTCGCCGACATAGATCAAACTCCCGGGAGACATCCCCGGCCGCCGACTTCCTCTTCGCTTCCTTTTCCGCTGCATGAAACCCCCTCGTCCAAACCCCACTCGGCCGCTCTTTTCGCCCCGCCAAGAGTCGACGGGGCACACCTCCAACGCCAAGGCCCTCGCGAGCCGCGCCGTACGACCGGCTGTCTGAGCTATCCCTGTCCCGCGGGGTCCTCGATCAATCCGGCTCCCCGGAAGAAGCAGTAAAAGGCGACGAGCTGAATACAATGATAGAGATCGTTCTGGTTAAACGCGGGGTGAGGACTCACCTTCAGGGCCAGGAGGGCCAGACCGACTCCGGTCACGGCCAGTCCCGCGATCAGCCATCGACGGCCGCGGCCTAAAACCGCAATGTACGTCCCGGCGATCATGAAACCGGCGCTCAAGCCGATCAACAGCATCGCGCTGTCCCAAAGCAACGACAGACTCCACCCCGGCAGGAGCTGGGCAAAGCCGTGGAACGTCCCCCCCGCCAGAGCGGCCGCGCCGGCCGACAGGAACCCCACGGCCCACAGCCGACCGGCCCGAGCCGAACCCCGCCGATGGAGATGATAGGCGAACCCCCAGCTAACCAGAGTGATGAGGTAGTCGGTGAGCATGGTCGCCGGTTCGGTGATGACCATATCGGGAGCCTAACCCGGGCGCCCACAAATTCATACCACCAAGCGCACCGAGGACACAAAGAGGGACACAAGCGCGGCCGGCGCCCGTCAACCAAAAGGGGGCGACCAGACGCGCCCGGCGGTCAGCCGCCAGCCGTCGATTTCCGGGCCACGGATCACACGCCCCCTCAGCGACATCCATGCAATGAGCGAAACAGGAGCAACAGACCGTGAAGGAGAACCTAGAACGGCGGTTCCACCCGTAATCGAAACTTCCCGGCCCCCCGGTCGCTATTCCCAGGTACGGAGCCCGAGCACGCCCCAGTAGGCGAGATACCCCGCCACGACCAGCCCCGCCAGGCATACCATGGAGACATAGAAGAAGTAGCCCCGCTCCGCCCGACGACCCCTCCAAGCCAAAACGACCGGACTCAACACCGCGAACAGAGGGTACAACATCGAGGAAACGTAGATGGCCCCCGACCAGACGGTGGGCTGACCGAGGCGCCAAACCCAACCCTCGGCGGAGGTCAGTGTAAGCCAGCCTCCGACACACAGGGTCGCGGTCGCCAGAAACGGCCCGAGCAACAGGACGACCCCACCCGAGCGGACCGGGCCTCGCCTCAGATCCAACGCCAGTCGAGCCGGCCCCGAGACGAGGCAGCTCAACACCAGACCGAGGCACAGCGCGCCCAGAACCCGCTCCATCCAGATCACCAGTCCGGATGTCCAGACATAGCCTCCCGAAAGCCATTCGGAAGCGGCATGGAGGATCGGCCGCCCCTGAGGGCCGGCGGAGAAAACCAGGGTCGGGAGAGGCTCGCCCTCACCGCGAAAACGACGGTCCGTCACGGGAAAGAACTGCAGTTGCGACCCGCGAGGACGCGATATCGCGAGCCGACCACCGTCGGAGCGAATATACAGCACCTGCCGCAGACGGCTGAGAAAGCGCAGCTTCTCCCAGGGATGCGTTTCGAGGCGATAGTAGCCGGTCAAGACCGCGAGGCGACGCTCCGGCAAGTCCAGCAAGAGAGGCCGCGGCGGCTCCAGGCCCTGAATTACGAAGCGCTTGACGAGCCCCGCGATGCGCCGAAACGACTCGTTCGTGCCTCCATTGGCAACGACCACATAGCCGCGGCCTTCGCCCTCCAGATAGGCGAAGGTTGCCCAGCCTCCCGGAACCGCCGACTCCAGCCCATGGAAGAGAAACCCTTCGGACACCCGAGCCCGAATCCCCAGACCGTACCCCACTTGGATCGCCTGGCGCGAAGCCGGCGTTGTCGAGGGAGTCTCCATTCGCTCGAGAGACTTCCGGCTCACAACCGGCAGCCCCTGGGACGACCCGCGATTCACCAGCATCTGGACGAGATTCGCCATGTCTCGGACAGAGGCATACAACGACAGGGGGGGAAGCTCGCGGGCCATCCGCGCGGGCACGGGTTCGCCCCCGGGCAGGTAGCCCACCGCCCTCCGCTCCCTGTTCCCCGAATCCGGCGACAGGGAGGCCGTCCCCATACTCAGGGGCTCGAACAATCGTCCGGCGACCCACTCCTCAAAGCCTCCGTCCACGATTTTGGACACCGCGTAGGCGACCACCAAGGGGCCCACCTCGGATGGCGAGGAGAAGGCTCCGGGCTCCCACCGACAGGCGCGGGAGCCCGACGTCAGTCGCCGCACCGCCTCGGCGTCGTCCACGACAAAGCCGTCGGAACGCCATCCATGAGGCTGGATCTCCTCGAGTCCTCCGCTGTGCTCCAGGATGTGATCGAGGCGCAGGGGGTGACGATACTCCCAGGGATTGAGGAATTCCATCTCCGGGATCAGCTCGCTCAACTGAATCTGCAGGTAGACGCGGTCTTCCTCGACCAATTTGAGGGCGGCCAGCGCGATCACCGCATGGCTCAGACTTCCCAGAGAAAACACCGTGTCCGCTTCGACCGCGCGGTTCTCCGAGGTATTCGCCAAACCCAGGCCTTCGACCGCGATGACGCCCCCCGAGTCGATGATCGCCAATCCCAGACCGGGAACACCCTCGGTTCGCATCAGCTCGCCGAGAGATCGTCTGAGTTGGTCTAGCCGGACGGGGTCTCGCAGGGGACCCGCCTCGGCGGACCAAGCCGCGTCCAGGACTACGATCGACGTCAGGACCGCCAACGGCACAAAAGTCGCTCGGAGCTGCATGGCAGGGACTCCGTCACCAGTCTAACACCAGTCGCGAGCCCGGAGGACGGGCTTCCCGCCGGTCCGAGACGGAGGACGGGCTTCCAGCCGGTCCGAGAAGGAGGACGGGCTTCCCGCCGGTCCGAGACGGAGGACGGGCTTCCAGCCGGTCCGCGCCGCGACAGGCAGGGATGCCTGTCGTCCCTTCTTCTCGGGAGGACGGGCTTCCCGCCGGTCCGATGACGCGACAGGCAGGGATGCCTGTCGTCCGGTCCGTCGGAGGCGGATTACGACGCAACCGGCCCCTTTCGGCGGGTCTCGGCCGGCTCTTTGAATCCCAACGGCCGACCGACGGGACGCCCCTTCGGGCGCCGACTCTCACTTACGAACGACGCCACCGCCTCCAGCAAGTGGGGCGGAAAATCCCGTTCGCACACAACGCAGCTTTCGCAGAACGAATGTCCATCCGGACCGGCGTCGTAAAGTACCACCGCCCGGCAATTTGGACAGGGAATGAATACCTTCCCCCTTGGCATCACTTGGAGAGTATAAACCAGGGCGAGTGACAAACCGGTTGAAGAAGGCTGAAGAAGGTTGACGGGTTGAGGGTTGGTGGACCGGACACTTCGGCGATCCGGAAGCCGGTTCAGGAACCAGGAACGGCCGTCGCGGCCTCCAACGCCGGGAAGACCTCCGATTGAAGACCCGAGGCGAGATCGCCGGCCCCCGTGTATCGCAGGGAGCAGGTCGCCTCATCCGCCTTGGGAAACTGAGCGAGCACGGAAGCCCGCCCTCGCTCCGCCAGCAAAACAAGTGGGACCTGGAGATCTTCCTGGAACAACTCCCGGAAGACCCGATCCGGACCGCGTAGGCCTGTCAAATCGAGGACCACAAAGCGCGACGACCGCGCCACCGCGCGGATTCGCAGCACCCCTTCCCTCCAGGTCGGTTTGTCCAGATCGGCGGTGACCTGAACCCACCCTCGGCGCGCGACTTCGGCGGAAATCGTTTCCGCCACCCGGCGGCGCTCGGATCGAAACTTTCCCAGGGCCAACACGATTCTCGATGCCGCCGCTCCGGTCACCAGGGGGCCTCTCTTCCCGTAGATGATCAGATTCAGATACTGGGCCGCCTCCAGGTCGTCGACCAGAATGGGGAACTCCGACTTGGAGGTGACGATCAGACCGGTCTGCCGCGCCGGAGCGCCCTCCAGATTCCAGGCCGATATTCCATGCACGCGACAGCGATCGAACTCGGCGCCCTCCACCCGGGTTCCCACCAGGGAGGCGGCCGTCAGATCGGCGCGAAACAGGCGGGCGTCTGTAAGGTTGGCCTCGTGGAAGTTGGCCCCCATAAGATGACAACCGCTCAAGTCGGCGTTGGTCAGGTCGGCACCCATCAGGGTTGCTCCAAGAAGGTTTGCGCCGGAAAGATCCGCCGACTTCAAACGGGTGCCGAAAAGGAAAGCGCCGAAAAAGCTGGCGCCGGCCAAATTCGCCTCGTTCAGAACGGCCCCCAGCAGGTCCGCCAGTATCAACGTCGCCGAACTGAGATCCGCCTTCTGCAACGTTGCGTGGCTCAACTGGGCTTTACTGAGGTCCGCCCTCTTCAGGTCCGCGCCGTCCAAGATCGCGCGGCTGAGGTCGACGTTGATCAGTCGGGCCTCGCTCAGATCCGGCCTGACGAGAGGATTCCTCTGTCTCCAGTCGTTCCAGGCCTCCGCACCTTCGAGAAGAATCCGCAGATGGGCAGTGTCGGCCATCGAGAAAACTCACTTTACCAGAATGGGGGAAGTGGGTTCGGGGTTCCGGTTGTGCGAGAGCCTGCTACCCGCCATCTGCCGCCCGCCGGTTGCCGCCCGCTAACTCAAGGCAGGCGCTCGGCGTGGCGGGGGGTGAAGTCCGCCTTGCCGAAAGTGCCGGGAAAGGTGAAATCCATCCAGTCCTTCGGGTAGCCGTGCTTGACGGGCATGGCCTCGGTCAGTCGGTCCCGCGCCTCGGAGGGGAGGTCCCAGTCGCCGGCCGCCAGATTTTCCCGGATTTGCTCGACCCGGCGGGCCCCGACGATGACCGAGGAGACCCGTTCGTCCGCCAACAGCCATCCCAGAGAAACCTGCGCCGGCGCCCTGTCCAACACGGCCGCAATCTCCACCAGGCGGTCGACCAGCCGGAGCGATTCATCCCACCAGTACCGGGGCAGGTAGAGGGAGGCTTGGATGCCGAAGCGGCTTTCGTCGGGAGGCTTGTCGAGACCTCGGTACTTTCCGGTGAGCAGGCCGCTGGCGAGGGGACTCCAGCAGATCATGCCCATGCCCTGGTCCTCGCAGGCCGGAAGGATCTCCCGCTCCACGTCGCGCCGCACCAGGTTGTACAGATGCTGGGCGGCGATGAACCGCTCCAGTCCGAGGCGCTCGGCGACGGCGTTGGCCTTCACCATCTGCCAGGCGAACAGGTTGCTGCACCCGAGGTAGCGGACCTTGCCGGCGCGGACGAGGTCGTCGAGAGCTCGCATCGTCTCCCCGATCGGAGTGTGCGGGTCGGGGCCGTGGATCTGATACAGGTCGATGTAATCGGTTCCGAGTCGCTTCAGGCTCGCCTCACAGGCTTCCAGTATGTGCTTGCGGGACAGGCCCCGCGCGGTGACCGTGTCCCCGGTGGGAAACCAGCACTTGGTGGCGACGACCAGCTCGTCGCGCCTCAGGTCCCGGATGGCCTCGCCGAGCATCCGCTCCGAGATGCCCGCGCTGTAAAGGTCCGCCGTGTCGATGAAGTTGCCGCCCGCCTCGACGAAGGCCCGGGTGATCGCGGTGGCGCCGTCCTGGTCGCAGCCCCATTCGTCGTTCCCGAAGGTCATGGTGCCGAGACAGACCCGCGAGACCAGAAGTCCCGAGTTTCCCAGATAACGATACTTCATAGACATCCTCCGCGGCGGCCCATTATGGCACAGGGAGCCGGCGGCCCGGCGGCAGCTTTCAGCCAGCCGCCGTTGTTGCGCGCCGACCGCTGATTTCCGTCCGGTCGGTCCGACGTGTCCGACCAGTCGGACGGGTCCGACTTGGTCCGACTGATCTTCACAAGGTACCGGCCTCGAAGACCCAAGCCCTCGCTTCTTGCCGGCGGTACGTTATGACCCGCTGACTTTGCCCGCCGATCCCAAGGGGTTTACTCGAATTTGCTTGACTCTCGGGGTCTCTCCAATTTATCTTCGTGTTTACCCATCACCTACGATGGGAGTAAGTGGAGGAAATCGTAGGGTTGACCGGGGCATTTCACAGACACACCGAATCTCGCGGCGCGGTCGCGCCGAGTTCTTTCCGTCGTGCGTGCGGGGATCACGTTCACGGGCATCCCGACATTTTCTAAAGGTTCGAATATTCTTCGGTTCTCGAGTATTTTCGTTTAAAGGGGGAAAAGCTCATGTTTTCTCGCTTAAGGAGCCGAGTAATTGTAGTTCTGTTCTCCGTTTTGGCGGCCGTCCTCGGCGCCGGAGCGGCTGTGCACGCTCAGGTCACCGGCGACATCGTCGTGACGGTGCGAGACCAGACGGGCGGGTTGGTGCCCGGTTCCGAAGTTTCGATCCGGCACGCAACCACGGGGACGTCGCGAGCGGCGGTCAGCGATCCCTTTGGACTGGCCCGCTTTGCCCAACTGACGCCGGGTCCCTATGAGGTGAGGGTCGAGACTCCGGGATTCTCCACCTACATCACCGAGGTCGGCGTCAACGCCGGGGCCACGACCTCGGTCCCCGTCGTTCTCGAGGTGGGAGGGGTGGATGAAGAAGTGGTTGTCACGGGCGCGGCGAGCGTTCTGAATACCAGCGACGCGCAGCTCCGGACGTCCATCGAATCGACGCAAGTGACCGAGCTGCCCCTGGTCACCCGCTCTCCGCTGGCGCTGGCGGCGGCAGCCCCGGGAGTCATTCCGGTGACGCCGAAGAACCCGTTCCTCGGTCTCGGGAGCTTCAACTCCCAGGGCGGCCGGGGCCGGGGCAACAACATCACCCTGGACAGCGCGACGGCCACCGACGTCTCCACGACGGGCGGCGCCGGTCTGGGAACCGTGCCGCTGGACGCCATCAAGGAGGTCAATCTGATCTCGAACAACTTCAGCGCCGAGTACGGACGCAACTCCAGCGCCCAGTTCCAGATCCTGACCAAGAGCGGCGGCAACGAGTTTCACGGCCGGTTGTTCCACTTCCTGAGAAACGACAAGCTGAACTCGCGGGATTTCTTCGATCGGACGGGGCAGGCGTCGACGCTGCGCGACAACAACTGGGGCGCGGTGGTGGGCGGAGCCATCGTCCGCGACAGGCTCTTCTATCTGGGGA
>CAYRCA010000203.1:0-7597 GCA_964422565.1 uncultured Acidobacteriota bacterium
GGATTCCTTCCCTGCTTGACGCTTCTATCGACCGACGCAGGATCCATATATCCGTTCTACGCGGGGAAGGCTGCTCGAGGCCGCGGCGAGCGCTTTCCGTTCGTTTCCCGAGCCGATTGTAACACTTGTGCCCGCAAGACTTCCCGCATGTCGTCCCTCGGGAATGCATGGTACGGGAATGGTACGGGGGGCCCGTTATCCTCGGGAACCGGATTACCGGCTCCTGAAGCGTCACCGCGCCTCCGCCTCCAAAGGGGGATGTTTTCCAGTCGGATTTGTGAAGGTTCGGGCTGCGGGCGGGTCATGGAGGGAAATATTGCTGTAGAATAGACCCGTTTGCGGTTGGCGGAGATCCCACCGGAGAAGCGATGTGTCGGCGAACGAGCCGACTTCCTCCCCCGAAGGAACCCCAAGTGCCGTTGGTGAACCATCCGGAGGTGCGGAATGCACTCGACTCGAAGCGTCCCGAACCGACCGGTTTCAGGTTAAGGAGAAGCCGTGACATCGAGAGTTCAGACCGCCCCCCATCGGGCGAGGAAGGTCACTTTTCCGGCTCGCGCCGACTTCCATCGCGAGCTGCGAAAGCGGGTGAACCGGTACTTTGAGGAAGGGAATCTGTCGAGGACGGGCGACCGGCGGATGTACCTGAAGACGGCGATCGTATCGGTCTGGCTGGTGGCGGCCTACATCGCCCTGGTGTTTTTCGCGAATTCGCCGTTGACGGCGGCGCTCGGCGCCTTCGCCCTGGCTCAGGGCTTTGTCCTTGTCGGCTTCAACGTTATGCACGACGGCGGACACGGGAGTTACTCGAGCAACAAGAAGGTGAACCGGCTGATGGCCTGGTCGCTCGATCTGGTGGGCGGCAGTCAGATGCACTGGGCGCAGAAGCATAATATTCTGCACCACACCTATACCAACATCGATGGCTGGGACGACGACCTGGAGACTCACGGGCTGGTTCGCCTGAGCCCGGACCAGCCGTGGCGGCCCTGGCATCGATTCCAGCACATTTACGCCCTCCCCCTCTACAGTCTCTTGACCCTCTCCTGGGTTCTCTACGGCGACTTTCGGAAGTTTTTTACAGGTCGCATCGGTAACTACCGGCTCCGAAAACCGACGACCTGGGAGACCACATCCTTCTTTCTCGCCAAGGCGTTCTACGTCGCTTACGCCATCGCGTTGCCGCTGCTCCTGCATCCCCCGCTGTACGTGCTTGCGGCCTTCCTGTTCGTCCACCTGATCCTGGGTCTGACCCTGTCGCTCGTCTTTCAACTGGCGCATACCGTGGAGGGAAACCGTTTTCCGGCGCCCGATCCCGAAACCGGCTTCATCGAGGACGAGTGGTCCATCCACGAGGTGGAGACAACGGCCAACTTCGCTCCCACGAACCGGCTGGTCACCTGGTATCTGGGAGGTCTCAATTTTCAGATCGAACACCACCTCTTCTCCCGGATCTGTCACATCCACTATCCCGCCCTCAGTCGTATCGTCCGGGATGCGTGCCTGGAGTTTGAGATCTCCTACACCTGCTACCCGACAGTCAGAGCCGCCGTGGCGGGGCACTTTCGGTTTCTCAAGCAGATGGGCGCCCCGGCGTAGGCCTGGTCGGCGGCCGGCGGTACAATTCTCTCGGTGTCGTGGTTGGCTGAGTCGTGTGCGCCCGGAACAACCCGAGTGCCACGGGACGCGAGCGGGGGCGATGGAACGGATGGGGCTGGAGGCGGCGACCGAGGAGGCCCGCCTGGTGGACGTGGCGGTGCCGTTGGGAGTGGATCGGACGTACACCTACCGCGTGCCGGAGGCTCTCCGTTTCGATTTGCGGGTGGGATGCAGGGTTCTGGTGCCCTTCGGCCGCAGGCACTTGATCGGCTTGGCGGTGACGGTTCGACCGGCCGACGACGGAGGGGCCTATAAGAAGGTCCTCAAGGTCCTGGACCAACACCCCGTGCTCGGCTCCGCCCTTCTCGAACTGGGGAGGTGGGTGGCTTCCTACTACCTGGCGCCGCCCGGGGAGGCGTTCCGGGTGATGCTGCCGCCGGGATTGTTGGCGAAGAGGGCCTCGCCCGACCAGGAGCCGGAGCGGTTCTGGCCGGCCAGGCGTCAACTGGCGGTTGTGGCCGCCGACGGACGGGCCGATGGCCGCCTCACCGCCAGGCAGCGGAAGGTCCTGTCCGCGCTGCGGCTGGAGAACTTGCCGGTTCTGGTTCGGGATCTGGCCCGGGAGGGTCCGGCCACCCCCGCGGTTCTCAAGAGTCTCCAAGCGCGCGGGGCGATCCGCCTCGAGCCCATCGACCTGTTTCGCTCTCCCTGGTCGCGGCCCAGGACGGGCGAGGCAACGAGGCATCCGCTCAACACGGAACAGCGCGGTGTGCTCGCGGCGGTCGAGGAGTTGACGGCCGCGGGTGGATTTCGCAGTTGTCTCATTCACGGCGTGACCGCCAGCGGCAAGACGGAGATCTACTTGAATGTCATCGAAGGGACCCTGAACCGGGGAGACTCGGCCCTGGTGCTGGTGCCGGAAATCGGCTTGACCCCCCAGATCGCGCGGCAGTTTCGCTCCTGGTTCGGCGAGAAGGTGGCCCTTCTTCACAGCGGCCTCTCCAGCGGTGAACGGTTCGATCAGTGGCGCCGGATCCGGGCCGGAGAGGCCCGGGTGGTGGTGGGGACCCGTTCCGCGGTCTTCGCTCCGGTGGCGCGCCTCGGCCTGATTATCGTCGACGAGGAGCACGACGCCTCCTACAAGCAGAACGACCCTCCCCGGTATCACGCCCGCGACACGGCTCTCAAGCGGGGGCAACTGGAGGGGGCGGTGGTCTTGCTGGGCAGCGCGACTCCTCAGCTGGAGACCTACCACAACGCGGTCGCCCGAGGGGTGCACCGATACCTGCACCTGGAGTCCCGCGTCCTGGATCGCTCCCTGCCCAGGGTCCACATCGTCGACATGCGTCACGAGTTCGAAAGGAGGGGCAAGGCGGCGGTGGTTTCCGACCTGCTGGGTCGGATGATCGGGGAGCGCCTGAGCAGGCGGCAGCAGGTGCTGATCCTTCTCAATCGGCGGGGCTATGCCCGAATGCTGTTGTGCCGCAGCTGCGGCCACACCGAGACGTGCGCGGCGTGCAGCATCACCTTGACGTTCCACCAGGGCCTCAACCGCCTTTCCTGTCACTATTGTGGGTACGGCCGGTCCGTGCCCACCCGGTGTCGGGAGTGCGAGAAGCCGTATATTTACTATGTGGGAGAGGGAACGGAGAAAATCCAGGAGATCGTCGAGGGCCTCTTTCCCAACGCGGTCGTGGATCGAATGGACCGGGACGCGGTGCGGAGGAAGGGAAGCCTTGACAGGATTCTGGCGGCCTTCGGCGAAGGCCGGACAAACATCCTTATCGGGACCCAGATGATCTCCAAGGGACACGATTTCCCCGGAGTGACCCTGGTGGGGGTGCTGGGTGCCGAGATGGGTCTGAAGCTGGCCGATTTTCGGGCCGCGGAGCGGACCTTTCAACTGCTCACGCAAGTGGCGGGGCGAGCCGGGCGGGGCGATCAGCCGGGGGAGGTCGTCATCCAAAGCTACCACCCCAATCACTACGCCCTGACGTATGCCTGCACCCAGGATTACGAGCCCTTCAGCCGCCGCGAGCTGGATTTCCGCCGAAAGTTCCGCTACCCCCCCTTCTGCGCCATGGCCAACCTGGTGGTACGGGATCGCGACCCGGCCCGGGCCCGGGAGGCGGCGGACGAGCTGGCGCGCCGACTGAAGTCCCGGCGGGATGAGGTTTCGAGCCCCGCCCGCATGAGGATTCTGGGTCCGGCGGCGGCCGCGTTGGAGAAGCTGAGGAACGAATACCGGGTTCAGGTGATCGTGAAGACAACCAGCCGGCCGGAGTTGAACCAGGTTCTCCGCCTCGGCCTCCGGGACGTCGTCGACGGAAGAGTCAGACCCAGACGGGTGCTGATCGACGTCGACCCCTTGGATTTGCTGTGAGTCGGCGCCGGTGGGAGGGGGACGACGAATGGGCGGCGAGTTGGACGGGATGTTGATCCGGGAGGAGATCCTGACCGCATTGATCGAACATGCCCGCCGGGAGGCACCCCTGGAATGCTGTGGGTTGTTGACGGGGCGCCGGGATCTCATCGACGGGGTCATTCCCTGCACCAACGAGTTGGAGAGCCCCAAGGCTTTCTCCATTCCTCCCCGCGAGCTTTTTGCCGCCTTTCGAGGGATGCGGGACTCGGGCAGGGAGTTGCTGGGCATCTACCACTCCCACCCCGACGGTTCCGCAAAGCCGTCCGCGCGCGATTTCGCGGAGTTCCACTATGGCGGCGCGAGTTGCTGGATCGTGGCTTTGCAGGATGGCGATCCTGTTGTACGCTGTTTTAGTTGGACCGAGACGGGATTCATTGAATTGGATGTTGAGGTAGTCGGAAGGGCTGCGGGCCGCACCCGACCATAGGGGGTCACTTGGAGAAGACCTCGCCGGACAGGGGAGAGGGAGACCAGCAGGTTTTTCGGGCGATACGGGATCTGGGGCCGGGGGAGTTGTTCGATTTTTTCGAGCAGTGCTCTTTGCTGATGCCCGAGGATGTCCGATATCGGCTGCGTCGAGTCGTATCGTCGGCGGGAACGTCCTCCGACGGCTTGCAGCGGGCGCTGGAGGTGGTTCGAGCGCAGTGGACGGGTCTGCGGACCGGCGAGGCGGTGAAGTTGGCCGTTGTCGGGCCCGCCCGCACCGGGAAGTCCTCCCTCATCGCGGCCATCGGGGAGGGGAACGTCGAGAGAATAGCCTCCGTTTTCACAGTGGTGGATCTCCAGGGTCTTGAGGAGTATTTGGGCTACGGCCGGAGCGAGCTAACCTACGGGGAGGTCGAGCCGGCCGATCTACTCCTGGTGGTGCTGGACGGCAGTGCCGGGTTCACCCCCGACACGGTGGGCCTTGTCCGGCGTTTCACCGCCATGGACAAGCCTCTCCTGGTCGTCCTGAACAAGATGGACCTGGTCGAAAAGCCGCGGCGCGCGGTGGCGGAGGCCAAGGCTCTGTTGCGGGTTTCGGTCATCCCGGTCGCCGCCTATCGGCCCGAGAGCGTCCAGAGGTTGCTGAGGGCGATCGTGGCCGCCTGCCCCAAGGCACTCTACCCGCTGGCCGAGAGTCTTCCCTCGTTTCGCCGGAGTATCTGCGGCGGGATCGTCAGCCAGGCGGCGTTCGGCAGCGGCCTAATCGGAGCGCTTCCGATTCCGGTGGCCGACGTCCTCCCCATATCCGCCATCCAGGTGGCCATGTTGTTGAAGCTGGCGCGCGCCCACGGATTCACCATCGGGCGCGGTCGGGCGCGGGAGCTGGTTCCGCTGCTTGCCTCGGGACTCCTGGTGCGGGAGGGGGGACATCGGCTCAAAGAAATGTTTCCCGAGCGTTCGACCTTGATCTCGATCTCGGTGGGCGGACTCTGGACCTACCTGGTCGGGCTGGCGGCCGTCCGCTACTTCGAGAGGCTGGCCGCGTTGGTGGAGGCGGATGCGGGTATGCCGGCGGAAGGCTCCCGCCAGCCGGGAAATGAGGCTCAATGAGTGACGAGCGACGGTCGGAACTTGAGAAATGGAGAGACTCGGTCGACTCCGAGCTATACGAAGATCTGTTGAATCGTTACGAGCGGATTTTGGTGTTCGCCGGACACCTTCGGGAGAGGTTGAACCACCAGAAACTTCTCGCCGAAAAAAACGCCGACCTGGAACGGAAGAACGAACGACTGGTGCGGATCGTGAACGCGGGGGAGTCCTATATCCGGGTCTTGGAGGACGCCCTCTCGTCGGCCGGCGCGATCCGGGACGAGGACGAGCGGTAGGCACGGCGCCTCGACGTTTCGGGGTTCTTCGGGCCGCGTCGGACAGGTCGCTCTTATCGGACCAGACGGCCGACTCCTCTCACGGCGCCGGCCGCGGAGGAACCGGGTAGGCCGGTCGCTTGCCGAAGAGCGCGACGCCGATGATCGCCCCGATCGTGGCGAAGACGACGCTCACCATCAGATTGACGGCCACCGCGAAAATGGCCATCCCGAGGGTCAGTCCCTCGGCGTAACCGAGGTTCGCGAGAAACTCCCGAAGCATCGGTGGAATGCTGGGATCGTTGAGTGCTTCCCGCACCCGGCCCATTTCGGCGAAACCCCCGCCCAGTCTCAGCTTAAAGAAGGAAAGGGGCAGCTCGACCACCGTCCAGACGAAGCCGCCGAAGACGCCGGTGAGGACCCCCAGAACGGCCCCGTCCCCATAGGTCACGGGCGGGAAGTGCGGCGGATAGTCGCGAAGGAACAGGTGGGCGGCCAGCACGCCGCCGCCAATGACGAGCGCGCAGCACGCGCAGTTGACGAGTTTCACCAGTGGCAGGGCCGAGGTGATCCCCAGTGCGACACCTCCCACCAGCGCCGGTGTGACGATATTCGGCCGGTCGTTCATCGAAGACTCCTCAGGAGGGGAGAGGATCTCAGTTCACTGAGGCCCCTCCACAGAAAGAACGAGATGGGAAGGGAGGCCAGCAGGCCCGTCGTCAGTCGGATCAACTTTTGGTCTCCGGAGAGCAGCAGGTCCAGGAACATGGGAACGGCGAAAAGGATCATGAGCCGGGGCCGACGGTCCAGGCGGGATGCCAGTCCGGGTGCGAGCGGGAGAAGCAAGAGGCCGGCCGGCAGCCCCAGGTAGAGACCGAGACACCGCGCGCAGACCGGCAGAGGTCGGCCCAGCGGGGCGAAACTGCGTTCCGGGCGCTGATGGCAAATGTGTCCGAAAGCCTGACCGACAATCCCCGCCGCCCCATCACGATTCAGTTCTCCCAGGAGGGGGACGGAGGCGATCAACAGAAGCCAGACGAGGCCCGCCAGAGCCAGCAGCCAGTAGGGTCGATTTCTTCGCATCGCGGAATCCCAGCGATGGTAGTCAATCCGCGGCTCGCCGGCAACAGGCAGGGGCGGTCGGTCGGATCGGAGTTGTCGCCGAGGACCGAATTGATTTAAATTTCTCCATGCGTCGTTGTTTCGCCGAGCGGCGGTTCTCGCCGCCGGGTCCTGAAGAAATCCGCGTCGGTCCCGGAATCCCACCGTTCGCAGGTCCGTCGGGTCCGGGGTCAAGGGCGGCCCGGACGACCGCGGGCCGACTGGCGGGGTGTCAGACCCCTCCCCGAGAATTGCGGGACAGGGTACGTTGGGAAAAGGTGGAGGAAGCATGCAGACCAAGTACATTTTCGTGACGGGGGGAGTGCTCAGTTCGCTGGGGAAGGGCCTGTCCTCGGCTTCGATCGGTTGCCTGTTGGAGGCGAGGGGCTTTCGGGTGACCATCCTGAAGCTCGATCCCTATATCAACGTCGACCCGGGGACGATGAGTCCCTTTCAGCACGGCGAGGTCTTCGTGACCGACGACGGGGCCGAGACCGACTTGGACTTGGGCCATTACGAGCGTTTCACCCACGCCAAGATGAGCCAGGACAACAATTCCACCACCGGAAGAATCTACCTCTCGGTGATCGAAAAGGAGCGCCGGGGGGATTATCTGGGCAAGACGATTCAGGTGATCCCCCATATCACCAACGAGATCAAGGACCGGATCCGACGGGTGGGC
>CAYRCA010000204.1:0-7108 GCA_964422565.1 uncultured Acidobacteriota bacterium
CCGGCGAGACGTCGGGATCGAGGGGCCGTGCGACTTCCCTGGGCGGGATCGCACGACCATCCGGCGGCGCGGCGGGAGCCTGGGTGAAAGGATCCGGGTGTTGGGGCGACGGGCCGGGTTAGAGTTCGCCGTCCTGGAAGTTGACCAGAAGGTGTCCGCCGTCGACGCCGATCACCCGCACGTAGTCGGGGATCCGGAACACCTCCCGATTGTGCGGGGACTGGAATAGCCGGTCGAGGGCTGTGGCCAGAGGAAGTCCGGGAAGGGGAAGGGAACCGAGCCGGCCCGCCACGGGATCCAAGTGGAGATATCCCTCCCGGGCTGAGAGTCTGCCCTCGAGTTCGAGCGACATGAGCTTGCCGTACAACGCGAACCGAACGTAGGCCCTCAGCCGATCGTCGATCAACTTGACCCGAATGTCCTGGACCGCGGAGCGAATGTCCCCCACCCGCCCTCCTTCGTTCGCGCCATCGTGGGCGACGGGTGGGGAGTTCGTAGCGGGCGCGGAGCTCTGTTCTGTGGGGTTCAGCTGGAGATTCGCCTCCAACCATCCGTTCAACTCGGCCTCGTTGAGGTGCAGTCGCTGAACCCGGCCCAAGAGGGCGGCTCGTCGGAAACTCCGGACCTTGACCTCGGCGGTCTGAGCCGCGGAGGGCTCGTAGTCGATGATCGGAGCAGGCGACGGCTGGAAGAGCAGGTAAAGCACCATGATGGAAACCACCAGCGCGACGCAGCGAATCGCCCGAAAGATCGATTGGAGTTCTCCCGGGGCCTCCTCCTGCGGAGCTTCCGTCTCGGCCGGGGGGGGAGGCGGCGCTGGCTGGGCCCGTGTGAAATACTTGGCGAAGACAATGCCGCAATGGAGACACTCGTCCCCTCCGTCTCGCTGACACCCACAGCTTGGGCACTTCGCCGCTTTCAACGTGGGCCGAATCCTCCGTCATGGCTTATCGACGACAACGCGGGAAACCTTTAGGGTGGGAATGAGATTTTTTCATCTTCGGGGGGAGGGGTGTAACTCTGGTTTAATTCGGTTTGACTCGGACCGCTGTGGACGAGGAGTCGGCGAATTCCGAGCCCCTACCCGGCGGGCGGCAAGGGGAGCTTCCGACACGGCGCGCACTTGACGAGCCGGGACCGTTCCCAATAGGTTGTCCTTTCCCGAACCCTTGGATTCGTATGGCTATGATCAAAACGCTTCTTTCAATCCTGGCAACCCTTGGGATGAGTGCATCGCTCCTTGCGGGCAACATCGTGCTCTCCAACGGCGACATCATAACCGGGGAGGTCGTCAGTCTCAGAGACGGGAAACTGCGGGTGCAGACCGATTGGGCGGGCGTCATCGACCTCGACTTCAGCATGGTTCAGTCGGCGATAGCGGAATCGGAGCTGCTGATCGAGTTTCTGAGCGGACAGCGGGTGGAGGCCGCCTTTTCCGTGAGGGAGGAGGCGGTTGAGGTCCACTTGCCGGAGCCGATCACGGTGATCCGCGCCGAGTTGATTTCGGCCACCGCGCCGCCGGAGCCGGTGCGGGATCCCCGGTTCTACCAGAACTGGCATGGCGGCGCAGACTTCGGCTTCGACGTGAGCCGGGGGAACAGCGACCTGACGTCCCTGTCCCTGACGTTCACTCCCCATCGCCGCACACCCAAAGACCGGGTTCGCGGTCTGCTGCAGAGCCGTCGGAGCGTGGAGGAGGGGAGGACTCAGAGCGACTCGCACCGCCTGAGCCTACGTTACGACCGGTTTGTCGGACCCCAGTTTTTCTTCTTTGTTCTGGGCGAGGCGGCCCGGGACGGGAGGGAACTGCTGGACTACCGAACCCGGCAAGGCGTCGGGGTCGGCTACACTTGGATGGTTAGCAGACGGACACACTACTCCCTTTTCGGTGGGGTCACCTATACGCAGGAGAAATACTTGAACCTTCGCTGTCAGCAGGCGAGCGAGGGCCTCCTGGCGGTCGAAACGGAGACCAACTTCTTCGACCGCCTGGCGTTCCAGACCAAGACGCAGATCCTTCCGCGTCTTTCGGAGGGGAGGTATCTGGTCGACTTCGACGCGGGTATCCGGCTTCCGGTTTATGGAGGGGTGACCTTCGGACTCCGTTTCTACGACAATTACGACAGTTCCCCCACATCCCGGGCGAAAAGGAACGATTTCGGCTTGCTGTCGACGGTTGGCTTCTCCTTTTGATCTTCAGGATGAGATGGATTTCGCAGGCGTGCGCCGTCAGCAACCCGTTCCGCTAGGCTTCCTGCTTGGAACAGTACAGCCCGAACGCCTCCTTCAGATCGCTGGCGATGGCTTCAGGGGGGCGGCCCTCGATACGATCCCGATGAAGCATAAAGACCAGCTTGCCGTCCCGCATCAGCGCGACGCTGGGAGACGAGGGCGGATGGGGCCGGAAGTACTCCCGGGCCCTTTCCGTCGCCTCGAGGTCCTGTCCAGCGAAGACGCTGGTGATCACGTCGGGCCGCGGACCTTCCCGCAGGGCCTCGCCGATGGCGGGGCGGGCGCTTCCCGCCGCGCAACCGCAGATCGAGTTCACCACCACCAGGGTCGTACCCTCGGCCCGGGTCAGGACGTCGTCGACCTCACGGGCTGACTTCAACTCACGAACGCCCAAGCTCTTCAATTCCTCTCGCGCCGGGCGAACCCATTCCTCCGGATAGGGCATCTCGTCATCTCCTTAAATCTCTCTGAAATGTGGAGTCCACACACGGTCGGAAGACCAAATGCGCGAACAACAAAGTGTGGACAGTATACCGGAAAACCGCTCCGGCGGGCGGAGACCTCGAAGGGTCGTAGCCGAAGACGAGAGGATGCCGGAACACACTGAACTCTTTGGCGGCCGGAGCGTCTAAGAAAGCAAGGCTGTTGTCGGGGACGGTCGAGCGAGGGGGCTGAACGGATGCTTGCGTATCCTCGAACGGGACTGTTGCTGCTTGCGGTTCTCGTCGGCGAGTGCTTGGGCGCCGATCCGGCGGTCGCACGCCGGGATTTTGTCAAGACCCTGACTCTGGGCGGTGAACTGCAGGCGACCGAAAGGCTGGCCGTCGTCGCCCCCCGGGTTTCCTCCACCCACGTCATGGTCGTTTCCCATCTCGCCCCCGAAGGCTCGGTTGTCGCCCCGGGCGATCTCCTCCTTCAGTTCGACGTGTCCGACATCGAGACCCGAAGACTCGAACTGGAGCAGCGCCTGGCGGACACGCGGGTCAAGATCGCCCAGACCGAGGCTCAGCTCGACGCGCAACTCCAGGACCTTTTGCTCGCCGCGGCTCAGGCGCGGCGCAACCTGCGCGTCTCCAGGCTCTATGTGGACATCGATCCCCAGCTCATTCCGGCGGCCGATTTGGAGAAGTACCGGTTCGAGCACTCCAAGGCCGAGGTCGAACTGGAGAAGTCGGCCGAGCGGCTCGACACCCTCGCCAAGACCCGGGAGGCCGAGATGGAGGTCGTCCGCCTCGAGTACGAGCAGGCGGATCTGGAGCTGAAGCGAATCCTCGGCGAACTGGATCGGCTCACGATCCGAGCGCCGGGCCCGGGGCTGGTCGTACACGGCGACAATCCGGTCCGGTCCGGGAAGATCCAGGTGGGTGATTCGGTGTGGCCGGGGTGGGCGGTTCTCTATCTTCCCGACATGAACTCGGTGAAGGTCGAGGCCTTTGTATACGACACCGACGTTCCCTACCTGCGGGGGGGCGAAGCCGCGGAGATCATTCTCGACGCCGCGCCGGAGCGGGTCTTCGCCGGACGCCTGGCGACGGTTTCCGAAACCGCGATGCCGCGTCAGTTCCGCTCGCCGCTCAAGGCCTTCCGGGCCGACGTGGTGCTCGACGAGATCGATCCCGAGTTGATGAAGCCGGGGATGACGGCGAGGGTGAGGATTCGGGTGGCGCGTCCCAACGCGCTGGTCGTGCCCAGAAGGGCCATCTTTTTGGAAAACGGGGGGCGGGCGTTCGTTCGCCCCGAGGGAGGGTCGACGGCGGTTCCCGTGGAGATCCTCGACGCCAATCGGGAGGAGGTCGTCATCGAGGGCGACGTTCCACCGGGAACGTCTCTGAGGGTCGGCGGGAACGCCCCGGCGGGAGACAATCCGTCGTCGCAGGCCGTCGAGTGGATCACCATCGACCGCGACAGCTTCCGGTTCTTCGTAACGGCGGGCGGCACCATCGAGGCGGAGCGCAGCGTCGCCATTGGACCGCCCGCAATTCCCGATACCTGGCGGTTCAGAATCGTCGACCTGGCGCCCGAGGGAAGCGAGGTGGCCCCCGGGGATCGGCTGGTCGCCCTGGACCCGAGCGAGAGTCAACGAGCCCTGCGCGAGGAGCGGGCCAACCTGGAGAAGGTGCTTGAGGATCTGGAGAAGACGCGGGCGTCCGCCGAGCTGCAGGTCAAGGACCTGGAGATTCAGTTGGAAGAGGCCCGGGTCCAGGACGAGAAGGCCAGCAACAAACTGGTTCAGGCCCGGGAGTTCGAGTCCAACTTGAGGGTTCGGGAGGCCGAGTTCGACGCCGAACTCGCGAGGGAGAGAGTCGATCTGCTGCAACGGAAACTGGCCTCGGTCGGCGAGGCGGGCGCCCTGCAACGACGAACGCTCGAAGACAAGAAGGGCCTCCACGAACACCGAATCCAGCGGCATCTGCGGGCGCTGGAGGAGCTGGTCGTGCGGGCGTCGGCGCCGGGGGTCGTGATTTACGAAACCAATTGGAGAAACGAGAAGAAACAGATCGGCAGCGAGGTTTTCCGCTTCGAGAAGATCCTGAGCCTCCCCGACATGGACTCCCTCGTCGTGAGAGGACACGTGGCCGAGGTAGACGCGGGTCGAACCTCCCCGGGGCAGGAGGTCGACGTCACGCTGGACGCCGTGCCGGACCGAACGTTCAGGGGGCGCATCACGGATGTGGGGACGGTATTCCGTCGAGCGACTCCCGACAGGCCGACGAAAATTCTGGACATCACCGTGCGGTTGGAGAATCCGGACCCCCTCCTGCTTCGCCCCGGCATGGTGGCCAGGCTGGAGATCGTGACGGCGCGCTTCGGAGACGTTCTCGCGGTCCCGTTGGCCGCGGTCGCCGTTGAAGGCGAGAGGGCCCTGGTATGGGTCGAGACTCCCTCCGGACCGGCGAGTCGGGAGGTTGCGCTGGGTGAGGACAACGGCATCGTCGCGGTCGTCACGCGCGGCTTGACCGCGGGCGAGCGTATCGCCGCGCGGGCCCTCGGAAGCCCTTGAGATGAAAGTCTTTCTCCTCGCTCTGCCTCCACTTTTGGCGCTCACCGTAGCTGGATATTTTTTCCGGAGCGACGTCACCACCTTCGTATCCGGGGTCCTGACTTCTCGGCAGCCGGTTCCGGTGCCCACCCTCCGGCTCGAGCCCAAGGCCTATCGGCTTGCCGTCCCGGCCCGCGGCGAACTGCTGGGCTTGAGGACCACTCCCATTCCGACACCCCGGGTCCGGACCGGATCGCTCAAGATCGCCCGCCTGGTCGACGAGGGAACGATCGTTCGAGAGGGACAGGTCGTCGTCCAGTTCGACCCCACGGACGCGGAGTTGACCCTCGAGCAAAGCGCCAACCAGGTCTCCAGCTACGGGTTTCGGATCGAGAAGACCGAAGAAGACGCCCGAGGGGAACTGTCGGTGCTCGAGATGGAGCGACTGGCCGCGGAAATGGAGCGCGGGTACGCGGAGGGACAGATCCGTCGCGACGAGCAGATCTTCTCGCGATGGGAGATTCAGGAGTCTCTCATGAGTGCCGCCTTGGCCGAATTTCGGAGGGCCACGGTCGAGGAGAAGGTGGACCTGCGCAGGAGCGTGTCGACATCCGATCTGAAGATCCTCGATATCGAGCGCGGCAAAGCCGAGGTGGAGATGGGGCTGGCCCGGGAGACGCTCGAGGCGCTGAGTCTGACGGCGCCGGACACAGGTGTTGTGGTCTACATGCGCCCGGGGATGAGTCCCCTGGAGGTGGGCAACGAGGTCTGGCCGGGACAACCGCTTCTGGAGGTGGCGAGTCTCGACCGATTTCGGGCGCGCCTGCGGGTCCCGGAAACCGAAGTGTTGGGACTCCGCCCGGGGCTCGCGGTAAGCGTGGTCCTGGACGCCTTTCCGGATCGCGTCTTCGAGGGTCGGTTGATGCAGGTTGCGCGGATCGCCCAACAGATCCACCGGAACGACCCGAGGAAGTACTTCGAATGCGACGTGCTCCTGGAGGTGTCCGTGGACGAGATCGAGATGCTGAGACCGGGCATGTCGGTTCGGGCCGAAGTCGAGTTGGATCGCCTCGATGGGGTCTTTGTCCTGCCGAAGAGCGCCCTGCGGCGAACGGACGAGGGGTGGTCCGTATTCCTTTCGCAGGCGGGCGACTACGTGGAAAGACCCGTCGATGTTCTGGGCAGCGACCACGGCTTCCACCTCGTCGCCGGCCTGGAGGAGGGGGACTTGGTCTGTCTGCGGCACCCCTTCGAAAAAGATCGCCTCGTCCTGCCCGACTTCAGCGCGCCGTCGGCACCCGTCCAAACCCAGCGCTTTGTCGTCTTCAACTGACCGTATCATGGCGATTTTCGAGTCGATCAAGATTGCCCTGCTCAATCTCGGCCGTCACAAGCTTCGAACCTCCTTGACCATGCTCGGAATGATCTTCGGCGTGGCGGCCGTGCTGGCCATGCTCTCGATCGGCGCCGGCGCGGAACAAGAGGCCCTTTCGGTGATTCGGCAAATGGGGCTCCAGAACATCATCGTCCGGGCGAAGGACTTCGAACCCGAGGAGCTGCGGATTATCCGCCAGGACAGCCCCGGCCTCTCGCTCCGGGACGCCGTCGCCCTCGAGAGGGCTCTGCCGCCGGAGACCCTGGTGGCGGCGAAGAAGCAACTCAGAACCTATCAGGTCGTTTCCGCGTACGGGAGAGCGGACTCCCGGGTCCTCGGAGTGACTGCCGGCTATCCGCGGATCGCCAACCTGGCCATTGTCGAGGGCGCCTTCCTGCTTCCCGTCGACGAGACGCTACGACACCAGGTGTGCGTACTGGGAACGTCGGCGCGACGGAAACTCTTCGGGCTGAATCCGGCGCTCGGCGAGCAGGTCAAGATCAACCGGGAGTGGTTCACCG
>CAYRCA010000204.1:7118-7583 GCA_964422565.1 uncultured Acidobacteriota bacterium
TGGGCACAAAGTTGCTGTCGAACCAGGCCGCGACCGGTTTGGTCACCGTCACCAGGGTGGTGCCAAAGCGGCGGATTCCTTTTTGCACCGGCTGGCCGACCAGCAGATCGGGAGCGAGGAGTTTCAGGGGGTCAAGCTGGAGAATCCCAACAACGACATCTTCATCCCCCTTCGGACGCTGCTGGACAAGTTCGAGCCGGACCCCGTGGCCAACGAGTTGGACGAGATTGCGGTTCGCGTCGGCTCGCCGGAAAGCCTGAAAGAAGACGCGGCTTTGATCTCGGGCATGATGGCCGCCATGCACAACCATATCGACGATTTCGCCTTGATCGTTCCCGAGAGGCTGCTGGAGCAGAGCCGCCAGACCCAGCGGATCTTCAACATCGTCATGGGGGCCATCGCCTCGATCTCGCTGCTGGTCGGGGGTATCGGCATCATGAACATCATGCTGGCGTCGGTACTGGA
>CAYRCA010000205.1:0-7576 GCA_964422565.1 uncultured Acidobacteriota bacterium
AGTGGACTGGTACGAGGCTTTTGTCGATTTCCCTACGGGCCGCCAAGGGGTCGGGCTTCTTGTAATTCCTCGGTGGAAGGCCGGTTTTTTTCGAAAATGTTCGGCTGAAGTGGTACTGGTTGGAGAAGCCGCAGGCGTTGGCGACCTCGGACATCGAGAGGTTCCGTCCCGAGATCAGGGCCATCGCCCGGGCGAGGCGCAGGTTAATCAGGTAGGTCTTGAAGGTCACCTCCATGAATCGCTTGAAGGTCCGCTCGAAGCATGACACGCTCATTCCCGCCGCCTGGGAGATCTCCGGGAGGGAGATCGGCCGGGAGTTATTCTTTTTATCCTCCCCGCCCCATCCAAGTCAATTGCCGTCCCCCTCCTGGAGTGAATCCCTCCCGGTAGACAGGTAGGAGCTCTGGAATTGACCCCCGACCTCAGGATGTCGGAGGATCAAATGATGAGCACTCGCCGATATCACTGTCACAGTACCGAATTCAAGGTCCGTCTCGTCCAGTCCTACTTGGCTGGCGAAGGCACGATCAAGGGACTCGCCCGACAACACGGTGTTTACCACAGCCTTCTTCGTCAATGGGTCGACAAGTATCGCCTCCCGATGAGTTCGAACTCGTGTACGCTAAAAAGGAGGGTCAAATTCTCGAACCCTGCCTGTCCACCTGATGGGGTTCACTCCACTCTCCCCCTTCATTTATTTGGTTTTCTCTTTGTTCCAAACCCACCTTCCCCGTCTGGACCGCGTCGAGATCGGACAAAAAATAGGCAGGAAACGACAAGAACTCCTGCCGGTCTCTACATAAAATGGATCCAAGGCGTGAACATTGGGAGGTGATCGAAGGGAGTCCCGTTCCAGGGTCTGCGATGCGACGGGTCTCCGAAAGGAGGACCTCATTCCGAATGGAACGCATGCCGCGGTGTCGGGAGTCGCCCGCCTGGGGTAGATCGGCGTGCTGGAGTTCACCGCGAAGCTCGCCACTGAGCGGAAGCAGTTCCCGATCGACAAGTGAGCCTCGTGGAAGATGGGGCTGTACAGCAAGAACACGGGTCGTGCCCGGCAGCGGGGCGTAGCCCGCGGCAGGGGGGAGAAGGAGCCGGCTGCTGGCTGGAAGACGCAGTGGATCTTTTATTCGCCCCTCTGCGTCGCGAAGACGACAAGTAGACCACACCTCTCGATGAAGGAAGGAGGGCCACATGGGAAGACGAATCCCCCGCTTTGCGCCTTTCGTCGCCCTCGCGGTCGTGCTCGTCGGCGGCTGCGCGTGCAAGCCCCTGCTGAACGAATCGCTGACGGTCACTTCGCACCCGCAGGAGACGGGAATGTGGTGCTGGGCGGCCAGCGGCCAGATGGTGATGGATTACCTTGGCCACGGCGTCGCGCAGTGCACCCAGGCAAACAACCGGTTCGGCCGGTCCGACTGCTGTAACATCGCCCTGTGCCCGAACCCAACGGGCAGCCACGCTTGCGTCACGGGCGGCTGGCCGGAGTTCGGCAAGTACGGATTCACCTTCACGAGGACATCGTCTACCGCCTTGACGTGGGACCAGGTGCGGAACGATGTCTCCTCCGGGTCCTCCTGTGGCCACAAGCCATTCGCCTTCACCTGGGCGTGGATCGGCGGGGGCGGGCACATGATGGTTGCGGTCGGCTACCAGACCCAGAGCGGCGTCAACTGGGTCGAGGTGCTGGACCCGTGGGCGCCCTGCGTCGGGGACCGTTACTGGATCACGTACGACGAGTACGTCCAGAGGGCAGGGGACCACACGCACTGGGACGATTTCTACAACGTCGTGTACAAGGGAGGGACTTGAGATGCGTCTTCCAATTTCGATCATGATCGCGTTGTGCGTGGTGGTCTCCCTCGCCGGCGCCCAGGAAGGCGCGTTATCGCTCGAGGACGCCAGGAAGGTTGCCGCCGAATCGCTTCAAACGCTGAGGACGCTGGTCACGAAGGATAACTTCCGGAGCATGGGCTTCACCTCCCCCGGCGAGGCGGGGGAGGCCCGCCTCGGGGTGCCCTTCCGGGAGGATATGGTGCGGCTCGACGAACTTCGGAAATACGCGCCGGGAACGAACCCGGAGAAGCTCCTCTCGTCGCTTCGCCAGGTCATCTATCCGGTGGAGGCCAAGGAGGAGGCCCGCTCCGCGATCGTCGTCGCAGAGGTCGACGGGAGGCTCAAGACCGTGTCCATGGGGGGAGCGAACTACATCGGGCAGCTGGCGAGGGCCAGGAAAGAGATCGCGATCCGGACCCGCCAGCCCCTCTCTTCCTTCTCCACGGTGCGCGTGCCGGCGCTCAACGTACGCTTCCTTGCCTACCGGGAGGAGGGGAGGTTGATGCTGATGCCGCTCCTGGACGCGCCGGAGTTCGGGTTCAAGGCGGGAGTCTCCGTTACGGCGGAGAAGGCGTTCGCGGCGATGCAACCCGCAGCCATGGAGCACGACGGGTTGCCGAGGTAGGCGGGAGCAACCTCCATTGACGAGGTGTAATGGCCTGGGGATGCGGACGACGCGAATTTCAGGACGTTGCATGCCTGCGTTGGGGCGGGAGATGGGGGACCGTAAGGCACCCCTCTCCCCGATCGACTAAGCCGGGCCGAAAGTCCGTCCGCAGCGCGATGCGAAGGGGTTCGTTGCTTCCGGAACCGGCGACGGCTGATCCCAGCTACGGGAAGATGTTCAAGAAGCTTCTCTCCGGGGTTGCCGTGGAGGCGGTGATGGCCCAGGGGGAGTGGCTTTCCACCCGGCGGGCGAAGGACCCCGACGAGGCTGCTGTGACCAGTCCCCTCAGATCGGCCCGAGGTGTGTTAATGCTTTTCAGACCGATTCGAGGAGGAGGTAGGCATATCGGAGAAGCGTTTCCGTCCCCGTTGGCAAAATTGGCCGAAGACGATGAGAAACAACTCACAGATTTACACACTTGACGGGACGTGACCCGAAAAGGTTCTTCAGGACGGAGAGCGGGGTGTGGTTACCGCCGGAGAGGGGGGCGCTGAACAACTTCTTGTAATTCCTCGGTGGAAGGCCGGTTTTTTTCGAAAATGTTCGGCTGAAGTGGTACTGGTTGGAGAAGCCGCAGGCGTTGGCGACCTCGGACATCGAGAGGTTCCGTCCCGAGATCAGGGCCATCGCCCGGGCGAGGCGCAGGTTAATCAGGTAGGTCTTGAAGGTCACCTCCATGAACCGCTTGAAGGTCCGCTCGAAGCACGACACGCTCATTCCCGCTGCCCGGGAGATCTCCGATAGGGAGATCGGCCGGGAGTAGTTTTCGAGGATGTATTTCAGGGCACGGTCCAGGCAGGGATCGGGGGTGTCGGGGTCTTCCTCGGGGTTGGGCGGTACCAGGGCCATGAGTCCGCGAATCCGTGCCGCGAATTCCCCTTTCCGGAAAGGTTTGGAGAAATAGTCGAGGGCGCCGAGGCGGAAGGCCCGGACCGCCAACTCCTCCGACCCTTTTCCGGCCGCGACGATGACCGGGGGGAAGGGGGGGCGTTCCCCGAAGAAGAGGTCCAGCGTGCGAAGGGAGTCCGACACCCCCGGGTCGACGACCACGAGGTCGGCGGAGGGTACGAGGGGGAGGCCGCCCCAGGCGGGGGGGCCGTCGGCGGCGACGAATTCGCATTCGGGAAGCGCCAACGCGAGGCGGTCCATGTAGGCAAATGCGTCGCGGTCCAGCAAGACGATCCGGAATTTTATCCGGGTGCTGCTTCGGGTTCGCATCGACCTCGGGCCTTGAAGGGTGGTCGATGGGTGAACGGTCCGACGCTCCGTGGGGGAATCCCAAAGGAGAACCCCTTTATCCTATATAACCTCCCGCCGCATTCAAGTCAATTTCCAGTTTCTTCCATCATTCTCCGGGTCCTCGTCGTTCCAGATCCCACCTTCCCCCGTCTGGTCATCGTCGAGATTGGATAAATAATAGGCAGGAAACGACAAGAACTCCTGCTGGTCTCCGCATAACATGGAACCAAGGCGTGAAAAAAGGAGGTGATGGAAGGGAGTCCATTGCCTGGGACTGCTACGGGTCCCTGATAAGCCCTTGACCGCCAACATTCGGATGGGAGTGACGACGATCTTCCCCTATTACGATTGGTCCAAAACGGCGGCAGGTTAAACAGAGAATCTGGCAAGGAGGAAGCTTATGATAGTTGCCCTGATCGGCGCGGAGCTCGAAGAGAACCTTGGACTCCGGTACATGGCTTCGGCCCTGGAGCAGGCGGGTCACCGCGCCATCATTTTTCCCTTCAACGAAGAGGCGGAAATCCAAGGTGTGGTGCGGCAGGCGATCGCCTGTAAACCGGACATCGCCGGTCTTTCCATGGTCTTCACCGGTCGAGCTCGGGAGTTCTGCCGCCTGGCCCAAGCCCTTCGCACGGCCGGTTTTGCCGGCCACCTCACCGCAGGGGGGCACTTCGCGGCTCTGAACTGTGTTCAGCTCATGAACGACTTCCCCGAATTCGACTCAATCGCCCTGGGCGAAGGGGAGGAACTCATCTGCGCCCTGGCGGAGAACATAGCCGACCTCTCCAGCATTGCAGGGTTCTGCTACCGCACCACCAACTGCACAATCGCCGTGAACCCGTCGCGGGGAAACCCTGAGAATCTCGACCTCCTCCCGTTCCCCCGGCGCGGCACCTTCCACGAATATTACGGCAAACCGATCGCCAGCATCCTCTCCTCCCGGGGATGCTGGCGGAGCTGCGCCTTCTGCAGCATCGATGCCTGGTACCGCTCTGGTGGCGGTCGCAAGTTCCGAACCCGGAGTATCCAGAACATCGTGGCCGAAATCAAGATGCTCTACCACCGGCACGGGGTGCGGGTCTTCAACTTCCAAGATGATAATTTTTTCCTCCCGAATCCCGCTAAGGCCTTGGCTCGGTTCACGGAGCTGCGCGACTCCCTCTGGCGGGAAGGGGTGAAGGAGCTAGCCATTGCCGTGAAGGCGCGGCCCGATTCCATCAATCGCAAGGCGATGGCAGTGCTCGACGACCTCGGGGTCTTCCGGGTCTTCCTCGGTGTAGAGAACGCCTCGGAGCGGGCGCTTGCCAACCTAAACCGCAAGTGCACCCGCGAGGCCATTGAAAATGCCCTGTGCATACTCAACGACTTCGATGTACATGTGGCCTATAACCTCCTCATGTTCGAGCCTGACGCCACCATGGACGACATCCTCATCAATCTCCGCTTCATGGAGCGGCACATCGACAACCCGTTCAATTTTTGCCGGGCCGAGGCCTACGCCGCCACCAGCCTGGAGAAAAAGCTCCGCAAGGACGGCATCCTCACCGGTGATTACTTCGGTTTCGACTACCGAATCAAGGACTCGCAGGTGCAGGCCTTCCACACGATCGCCAACCACGCTTTCTTCGACCGCAATTTCAACGACTTCGGTCTTCACTATTTCAACATGGAGGTGGACTTCTCGTTCCAGCTCTTGCGCCGGTTCCACCCCGAACTCCTATCTCAGGAGCTGAGGGCCGAGGTACGTTCGTTCATCAAAGAGACCAACATCGATACCTATCGGCGCCTGTCACGCATCTGGGACATCGTCCGGAAAATCAACCCGGAGGACCGGGAGGCGATGTACACCGCCATGCGGGAGATGCGGCAGCGGGTGGACGACGGCGGCATCGCCTTGCGGGTCAAGGGGGAGCGGATTCTGGAGCGGCTACGGCATGTCTCGGCCGGAGGCGGGGAAGTGCATTCCGAACCCACGGCCGCTGCAGGCGCCTTCGCCTTCCTTTCCGCCGACGGGGGAGCGATCCCTTACAACGGCGTCGCGAGTCTGGCGCGTGAGGGAGCAGATCCGGTCGGGCTCGGTTTCTTCGGGGCGCTTCGCCGGCCCATACCGTATGAAGAGTTCAAACAGAGGATGACGGCGGGGGATTCATCATTACCCGCATGAGAGGAGGTGTACACGGAGAAAAGCGCGTCGACATCTTCCATCCGCCGGAGAAGGCAGGGAAGTTGGCTGAACTCAAATGTCAGGAGGACATACCATGGCGAAGATCAGGATGCGTGACTGGGTCGAACCGGCTCACCCGGTGCTTGTGCAGCGCTTTGACGACCTCATCGACATTTATCGTTTTCTCAAGGATTCGATACAGAAGAAGGTAGACACCGTCTTCGACAGCGTCTCCCAGCAGATCGGGTTCGTGGTAACTACAACCCTGCCGGTGAGCATCGACATCGCCGACGGAGGAAAGATCGCGCGGATCGATCTCGGGGCAAAAAACCTCCAGGGAACCATCTTTCAGAAGGAATTCGCACCGATCTTCAAAGAGCTCACCGGCAAGAGCCTTGGCAAGGTGGCCGCTGGCACCTATCCAATATACCTCCTCTGGCACGATGCCCTCAAGTTTAAGCTCAAGACCGACTGGATCGAGCCGGCCCACTTCATCCGCGACCGCTTTCGCCAAGAGGCCGCTATCGAGGCGATCCCCGGCCAGTTCAATCCCGCCGTGCGCGAACCTGCCCACTGGTTCGACGCCGGTATCGCCCTGGCCCGTGAGGAGGAGATCCTCATAGCCGCCATAGACGAGGTCTACACCGATCTCAAGCTTGCCGACCGGATCGCCATGGCGAGGCGTGAGAGCCTAAAATTCGTCCCCGGTATCCGCGAGCCAGCCCACTTCCGCGACATCCTCGAGGAGATCGTCGACCTGCGAGCGGGCAAGGGCACGTACCTCAGCCCCGGCATCCGGGAGCCAGCCCACTTCCGCAAGCTCTTGGAGCGGGAGGATTTCATCAGGGTACTCACCGAACTTGCAGACATGGTGAAGAAGTACGGCATGTAAATGAACCAAAAACAGCAATTCGAGGAAACTCGGCCAGAGCGATTCCAGCTTATTTCATTTGTTTCCAGGACGGCAGCGGTCAAAATGTACGAGGAAGCTCTCCAGGAGGCGCAACGGAAGATCGGGGAACCGAAGGCCTACAAGCTTGAACGGTGGACATGGGGGTAAAAGGAGCTGGGCGGGAACGCTGAGCAGAACGAGATGAAAGTCGTCCAGTTCGTGTTTGCGCCGGCGGATCGCGAGACTAACCTGAAATACACCCCGGGTGGTCGAGGTCCCAGGACAGGCGGAATAGTGAATCGGGCGGGTTCCGGGGCCGTTTCCCTGCACCCGGAGCCCTCCTCCTTTGGGGGGGATCGACTTCACATTTTGTGTTCTATGGGAGATCACTAGGGATCCATATTTCTCATTTGTGTCCAATTTCCAGGGCAGGTCACCGCACTACAGACATTCCCGGTACATCATCCCATCAAACTCGCCGGGGTCGTTCTTCTTGGCTGGGCGGGTAAACACGTTGGCCCCGCCGCTTAGCAGGAGCGGTAGGGGGTTCTCAGAATAATACCTTTTAACACCTTCGGGTTGGTAACATTATGGGAAGGGAATCCGCCAGAAACGGTGGTGCTCTCGGTCAAGCTATATAGCCGCCGCCTAACAAGGGACTATACAGCTGCTGGATATGGACTGTTATTCATGCTGCCGTCTAATCAGATGTTAGGCGGCGCCAGCTTGGCATGACTATCGGAGATGCTCTCATGAGTCAGTTGAAACTGAGCAAGGC
>CAYRCA010000206.1:0-7538 GCA_964422565.1 uncultured Acidobacteriota bacterium
CGGGTCAGGCCGTAGCTCCGCAGCCGGTACTGCAATGTGCGAAGGCTGATTCCCAGTTGTTCGGCGCTTAGGCGGCGATCCCACGCGTTTCTCTCGAGGATCTCCAGGATAGCCTGTTTCTCCAGGTCCGCCAGGGTCCGGGGCGAGCCGGAGTCGGCCGGGGACGCGGCACGCAGGGGAAGGTCCTCCACCCGTATCTCCCGGTCCAGGGAAACGATCAGGGCGCGCTCGACGGCGTTCTGGAGTTCCCGAACGTTTCCAGGCCAGTCGTGGGCAAGGAGCGCACCCTCGACACCCTCGCCGAAGACCTTGTCTCCGATGCCCATGCGGGAGGAAAACCTCGCAAGGAAGTAACGGGCCAGGGGGAGGATGTCCGCACGCCTCTCCCGCAGGGGGGGAATCGGTACGGGGAAGACGTTCAGTCGGTAGAAGAGATCTTCCCGGAAGGTCTTCTCCTCGATGGCTTTTCCGAGATCTCGGTTGGTGGCGGCGACCATCCGCACGTCCACGGTGAGCGTTCTGGTTCCGCCGACACGTTCGAAGCGCCGTTCCTGGATCACCCGCAGCAGTTTCACCTGCAGGCCCGCGGAGGTTTCGCCGACCTCGTCCAGAAAGAGCGTGCCTCCATGGGCGAGCTCGAATCGGCCCCGCCTGACCTGAACGGCCCCGGTGAAAGCGCCCTTCTCGTGGCCGAAGAGCTCCGACTCCAGGAGAGTCTCGGTCAGGGCGGAGCAGTTGACCGCCACGAAGGGTCCCTCCCGGCGAGCGCTTTCCCGGTGGATCAACCGGGCGACAACCTCCTTTCCGGTCCCCGACTCACCCGTGAGAAGAACGGTGGTGGACAGGGGCGCCACCTGTCCGGCGAGCTCGATCACACGCCTCATCTCCCGGCTTTCCGCAACGATGTCTGGAGGGAACTCGGCCTCTCTTTCCTGCCGTAGCACCAGCCCCTGATCCCGCAGACCCTTTTTCTCCAGCACTCGGGCCACGGTCAAGCGCAACTCCTCCGGACTCTTAAGCGGTTTGCTCAGGTAGTCCTCGGCCCCCGATTTGACCGCTTCGACGGCGGAATCGATGGTGCCGTAGGCCGTCAGGATGATCACCGGAGTCTCGGGGGCGTGCTCCTTGATCCACTCGAGCAACTGGATCCCCGTCATGGGAGACATCCGCTGATCGGTGATCACCAAGTCGAAACCCCGCCCGGCAAGGATTTGCCGGGCCTCCTCGCCGCTGGCCGCAGAGGTGATCTTGTACTCCTTCTCCAGAACGGCGCGCACCAGCTGACGCTGGGCCGGTTCATCATCGACTATCAGAACCGAGTGCCGGACGTTCACGATGCGATCTCCTGAAAGAAAGCAAGCGGGTACACGGCAGGCAGCACACAGCAAGCGGCGGGCGGCAGCCTTGCTGTGTGCTCTCTGCTTACCTGCTCCTGACTCTCCAGTAACTCCCCCGAGGAATCGGAGCTTCTGTCTCTTAACCTCCCCCCGCCGGCCGCCGGGGGTGGGGCGCTCACTCCTGACCTCGGACCGGCACCTCAATCCGGCAGCCGGCGCCCCCCTCGGTTCGGTCAAACAGACGGATGCCGCCGCCCAGACGTTCCAGAATCCGGCGCGAAATGAACAGTCCAAGGCCGCTCCCACGCAGCTTGCTGGTTCTGAAGGGCTCGAAGAAAGCCTCCGCGTTCGTCTTTCCGAGTCCCGACCCTTCGTCCAGGATGGAAACGAAGGCGAGGCGGTTTCCCTTGTTCAGGCCCACCTCGACCCGGACCCGCCCGTTTCGGGGAGTGGCCTCGATGGCGTTCTTGAGGACATTGATGACCACCTGTCTCATGCCCGCCTCCTCCGAGCCGACTTGAACCGGCGCCTCCGGCTCGGCAAGCTCTACGACCACTCCATACTCGTCGGCGTACCGAGCCAGGAGATCCGCTACCTCACGGACCACTCGCACCAGATCGAAGTCTTGGGGCGGGGACTGGCCCGGACGGGCAAAGGTGAGCAGGTCCGTAACCAGCGTCTCGAGTCGCTCGGCCTCGGTTACGACCGTACCGATCATTGGCTGGGCCGCGTGCTCGCCCGGCAGCTCTTCTCGAATCACCTGGATCAGCCCCTTCATGGCCCCCAGCGGGTTCCTGATCTCGTGGGCCAGCATGGCCGACATGCGGCCCAGGCTCGCCATATGCCGCTCCGAGGCTTCGCGAAGGCTGAGTGCGACCAGGCGGTCGGCAGTCCGAACCAGGTAGTAGGACAGGACCCAGAGGGCCAGGATGGCGATCCCCGAGGCGGCCAAATGGACGTGGGCCCGCCTCAGGATGAAGTCCGCCGAGGAGCTCGACAGCCCGACAACCAGGCGCGTCGGCTGAATGCGAGCGCCTCTCATCCAGGCCGGTCCCCGACGCCCGGCGGACAGGTCGGCCTCGAACAGGGAGACTTTCCGGCCGGTTGCCTGCTGAAGATCCTCCAGAGTGCGGGCGCCGGCGGGAAAGGCGCCGGCCTGAGCCAGAATTCCGCCGCCCTCACCCAGCAGCGCGAGCAGGATGATGCTTTCGGGGTCGGTCTCGACGAGGTCGCTGAGGAACTCATTCCAGGCATCCGGCTCGGAGAGGCGCGCCGGACCGAACGATTCGCCGGGACGTCTCGGGCCACGCATCTCCCGGGCGACCGACCCTCCGAGATCCTGGACCCGGTTATCGACATACTCAATCCTAAGCTCCCGCAAGGTCAGGTAGGTGTGAACGGCGCTGAAGGCCAGACCCGCCGAGATCACCCCCACCACGATGAGAAAGAGTCTTTGGTTTCCCCTCCTCAGCCTGACGACATCCGCTCCCGGCGCTGGCTTCCTCGGGTCCAATTCCACAGATTCCTCCTCCCGGGCGGCCGTCGACGACCCCAACGCGAAGGCGGCGACTGGGGAACTCTTCCGTGACGCCGGCAATCCCGACCGCGGACACCTAACACATCCCGCCATCGATCTAGGGGCGGCCGGGCGGGCGGGAGTTTGGTCCCCTACCCGCGCCCCCCTCATTCTAGCGGCGGTCGCATCCGGAGGCGAGCCGCTCTACCGGCGGCCAACCCCACCGACTCCCCACCCGCGGGTTGGAGCCGGAAACCCCGCCTCGTCCCGCAGTTGGAGCTTCTTCCCGGTGGTCAAGTTGTCGACCGCCATAACGACCCAACGATCGGCGCCGGTCGAACAAGGGTAGGCGGTGACTTCGACCTCGTCGCCGACCGAAACCTCAAATCCCTGGTCCGTCCACACTCGATAGGGGCCCATAGCGAGGGTCCGACCGCTCGATAGCGTGACCCGCGGGTAACGGGGACCCGGTTCCGTTCCAGCCTCCGAAACGATGTCGGTAAAGGTCTCCGCCGCGTCGACGTCGCGAACGACTCCGCCGCAGGGGCCGCGACCAAGGCGACCGCGAGCTCCCCGACGAGCCGTCCGCCAGAGGGGCTGCCCCGACCCATCCCGCAGCTCCGCGGTCTGGTTCCGGGTGACGTTGAGAACCTTCGTGGCGAGCAGGAATCCCCCTCGGCCCGGCGATTCAAAGACCTCGGCGCGGACCCAGTCCCCGGGCTCGACGGTGAAGTCGTGGCGTTCCAGATCAAATTGGGGCGCCAGTACAACCGTGTCGCCGCCAACCATGATCGAAAGATTGCGCTGTCCGATCGCGACATCAACCTGCTGGACTTCTCCGTCGAGCTGAAACAGGGCCTTCGGCGCCGGAGCGGGACCCTCGGCGGGCCGTCCAGGGCCCCGACCCTGCGCGAGCAGATTGCCGAACCCGGCGGCCAATACCAGAACCAACCCCATCACATTGATCTTCTTCATGGTTTCTCCTTCTTCTATCGTCTTTCCGTCGTCGTCAAGAACCTCACACCCTGAACGCAAACCGGACGCCAGTGAGGACACACGTCCGGCTGGTCGCTTTAAAACCTTGAATTCGGGGACTTTAGAGGTCCGTCGAAGCGGTTGTCGACGGAGAGTGCGTTCAGGGCGAACGCAGATCCTGCACACCCGGGGCTCTCTCAAGTGCAAATTTTGCGTTTCAGGGAGAGGAGGAACCCATCCCCTGCCCGTCGCGGCTGGAACCTGCCGGGGAATCCAGGCGGGGCATTCCGCTCCCGCAGGCCCGGCAGGGTCGGACGGCGACCGGCTGCAAGCCGGTCATCCTCCCCGTCCGGGGTAGTCCCGTCGGGGCGAGGAGGGGAGCCGCCCGCAAGCGACCGAGCGGGCGGGACGATATAATTTTTCGGGGAGGGCGAACCCCCCGCGATCCGTTTCCATCAGGTTAGGTGAGGAGGATCTCATGAAATCGTGGCTCGTCGCGTTGTGCGTTCTCTCGTGCGGATTGTCGGACTCCCGGATCTCGGCTCAGGAACTGCTTCAGCAGACGGATGTCGGGTTCTCCCAGATCGCCGTGGGTCCCGACCTGGAGACGGTGATGGTCCTGACCAACCGGGGAGTTTTCGACTACCAGGGCGTGTTGCTTCTGAGTCGGGGACGGGATGGTCTAATCTGGAACCCCGTCATCAACGGTGAGGCGGTCGAGAACGGAGAGTACCCCGTGGTTATCGGGGTCGACGAGACCATCCGCCTGAGCTTGACGGCGGACGCCGTTCAGAGTGGTGCCGGTATCCTGGTCAGCACGGGGCTTCTGATTCCCGACGTCTTTGTCGAGGCCTCCCTGACCTACCACTTCCGATCGGAGGGGCAGATCGTTGACAGCGTCGGCATTCTCGCCACCCAGGAGTTCTACCTGGCCACGATCCCCTTCGAGGATTTCTCTACGGTGGGGCTCGCCCTCGCCAACGCCTCCGTGTTCACTCTGGTGGACACCCAGATTGCTCTCAGCCTGATCGACAGTGCCGGCAATCTAATCGACGGCATTCAGTTCGGCCTGCCGCCGTACGGGCACGACGCCCAGTTTCTCTTCGAGCATTTTCCAGACGTCCCCTTGGACTTGGGCCTAGGCAAGTTGGAGATTTTCGCCACCGCGCCGGTTATCGGCACCACCCTCACGCTGGTCGGTCCTCCGGGTGCGCCTCAATTGTCGACCCTGCCCCTTTTTCCGGCGCCGACCGCCTACGATTTCGCCATCACGGCCTCGGACGACACCCGGTTCGAGGGGGTGATGGCCCTCTGGGCCGAGGGCTTCTTCGTCAAAGGTTACCTGGTTGTCCTGTCCGTCGACGGCGTCGAGCTGGCCGAAGTGGGGCTTACTCTACCTATTCTGGTCAACGGTCAGCTGATCGACGGCTTTCTCGATCTCTCCTTTTTCGCCGCGTCTCGAGGCTTCTTCGGAGACCTTCAGCCGGACGAGGAGACAACCGTCTACCTCGGCCACTCGGACTTCGCCTTCGGCGACGCCGAGGTCTCCGGCGGGCGGTTCATCCTGCTGTATCTCGACGATCAGACGACTCTAACGGGGAGCTTCGCGCTGACCCGGATCACGCCCTAGGCGGTTGGAACCAGGAGGGAGCGGCCACGAGCGGGTTGCAGCCGAAACACGGTTCTGGCGGCTGGGTGAGGGGAATGCGGGAATTCCGAGTGGGTGTTGCCCAGAATCGGCGCCCCCGGGCAACGCCCCCCTGAATTCAGAAACTTCCGCCTTAACCAGGACCCGGCCCCCCCGAACCTCGTTTCATCTTCTCGGGTGCGTCCGCTCATGGCCACTCACTCCCGACCCACGCCTATCTTTCTGCCTGGAGACCCGCTAAAATTGAAACAGTTCGGGAAAACATTGATCTAAATAAGTGCCATGAAAGAAAAAGAAGACAGAAAATCCCTCCGATTCAAGCGTCTTCGTTCTTTCGCCGTTCCCCCGGCGTTGGTGCTGGCGCTCGCCTTCCTGCAGCCGGTCTTCGCGGGGGATTATCCGCCCCGGGTGAGCCACGTCGACGGAAGCGCGGCCTACGAGCCCGCCGGTGAAGTCGATTGGAACGAAGTCACCATCAACCTGCCCCTGCTGAGTGGCGACCGCATCTTTTCCCATGTCGGATCCCGAGTGGAGATCGACCTGGGAGACGCCAACTTCGTTCGCCTCGGCCAGGAGACGGACCTGGTGTTCCTGGAGGTCGGCCGCCGCGAGTTGGGTCTGGAGTTGCGTTCCGGGCACCTCATCCTGAGGGTTGGCCGCGGTGAGCGTTTTCGTATCCTGACCCCCATCGGCCCCGTGTCCATTCGGCACAAGGGACTCTACCGAATCAGCGTCGAGCCTGGCGGAACCACCGAGGTCGCGGTGCGCGGAGGCCGGGCCGAAGTGGAATCCGCGCGTGGTCGACAGAGGCTGAATGCGGGAGATCGCCTGATCGTGGAGACCTCCAGACCGGAAGCCTACTATGTAACCACCGGATACTATCCGGACGATCTCGACGACTGGAGCGACCGTCGCGACGCCCGCTTCGTCAGCAGCCGCTCGGTTGCCTATGTAGGGGGAACCTATTATCCGGGTGTCTGGGATCTGGACTACTATGGGAGTTGGGCCTATTACCCGGCCTACGGGCGGGTGTGGGTTCCCCGCGTGTCGGTTGGTTGGGTTCCGTATCGTGTCGGCCGCTGGGCGCATTTCTCCTGGGGATGGACCTGGATCAGCTATGAACCGTGGGGCTGGCTGCCGTACCACTACGGCCACTGGGTCCACTTCGGAGGTCGTTGGGGCTGGGTGCCGGGCGGATTCCACCGCTGGTCGCCCGCCGTGGTGAACTTCTACTTCGGCAGCGGTTTCGTGGGTTGGGCACCGCGAGGTCCTCGAGGTGGCACGACGATCATCGACAACCGCGTGGTCATCAATAACAATACGACCATAATCAATGAGGCGACGCGCCGAGGGATGACGGTGGTTCGTCAGGACGAATTCGGCCGAGTACGCGCCGGCGGTCCGGAGAACTTCGTGAGTCCGTCCCGCCAGGTTGCCGAAAGACTGCGCGTCGGCCTCCCCAACGAACTGAAGGATCCGGCGACCATCCGGTCGCGCAATGCGGCCGTCGCAGCGACCTCGGCGCGGACCAGCGTCACTGAGACGCCCGCCCGAAACCTCGGCGAGAATCCCCGCGTCGGGCGCACCATCGACGGGAGCCCGACTGCCCGTCCCCGAATCGTTGACGTACCGACGCGGGGACAGGCTTCACCCGCAGCGCCTGCCGATCGGACCGATTCGGGGGCCGTGCGGACGAGGACTACTCCTCCGCCGGCCGGCGGTGAGGCGCGCGGGGCGGAGAGATCCACGGGGAGTCCAAACGTGATCACCCTGCCCCGGACGGGTCGGACCATCGATGCTCCCCCAACGGCGCGCTCCCCTCGTGTCGTTGAGCGCGACACGGCGCCGCCGCGGTCTCAGGCGCCGGCTCCGTCACCGACCCCGAGCCGGTCGGTTCAGCCGAGGGACACCCGTCCGGACGTTCGTTCGGCGCCGCCCCCGTCACCGACCCCGAGCCGGTCGGTTCAGCCGAGGGACACCCGTCCGGACGTTCGTTCGGCGCCGCCCCCGTCACCGACCCCGAGCCGGTCGGTTCAGCCGAGGGACACCCGTCCGGACGTTC
>CAYRCA010000207.1:0-7519 GCA_964422565.1 uncultured Acidobacteriota bacterium
CTTCCTTGCTGCACCCACTCCTCAGCCGCCACGCAATCCATGATCGAAGCCCGCCGCCGCCGCGACAACCGAATGCTTCAAGAACTTTCGTCGATCTATGGTCATGACTCGCGTCCTCTCCCACCGACTCGGTGCGTTGACATCCCCGCCAACACCATTGCCCGGGAGCGCGGGCAATGTCAATCCCGATGGCGGTCGAGGCCGAGCGACACTTCCCCGGTCGCGGCGGACTTTCGGCGGAGCCGCTGCGGCCTTCCAGCCGCGCCGAGTTGACGCTGTCGTCGGACGTGAAGTCGACGTCCAACATGAAGGTGCGCCCGTCGTCAAACGCGACGATGTCCGCCGGGGGGAGCCGGGTACTTCAACAACCTCTCCCCGGTGTCGAGGCATCGACGCCCCTACCCGGCCCATTTCTTCGGCCGCCTGCAAGGCCTGTCTGAAACTTGCCTTGGTCCGACCCAGTTTGGGCGAGCCCAATTTAGCAGACATGGATTCTGGACTAGAGCATCCGACCTTGGTCAATTCTTGCCGGAGCCGAACGACAGTGGGACCTTAGGGTTGGTTGACATTCGGTCAAGGGAGACATAACTTCTCTCCAAGGGGTGGGCCACTGGTCCCCGCGGCGGCCGGGACGATGGGGCGCGCTATAACCGCGGATCTTCCGCAGAGTTCCGCTCCGTGCCCCTGATTCGTTCAAACCCCGAATCGGGAGAACCTCAACCGCGAAAGGATAAGAACAATGGGTAACTCCGAGCGAGGGAAACCAAGTCGGAACGAGTTCCGGCGACGCGAGTTTATCAAGGCATCCGCCGTGGCCGGGGCGGGGGTGTTCCTTTCCAGAAGTTCCCGCCCAACCTTCGGAGCGACGGACCGAAAGAAACGATTCGCCATCGTGGGTCTGGGATCCCGCTCGCGCATGTACCAGCAGGCTCTGTACCGAGGCTACGCGGACAGCTGCGAGGCGGTCGGCTTCTGCGACGTCAACCCCGGGCGCCTGAGACAGGCCCAGGCGCGCGCCCTGGAGGCGACGGGGAAGGAGATCCCCATCTACCCGGCGGAGGAGTTTGACCGCATGGTGGCGGAAACGAAGCCGGACACGGTGATCGTAACGACCGTCGATTCCACCCACCACATCTACATCATCCGGGCCATGGAACTGGGCTGCGACGCGATCACCGAGAAGCCCATGACCACCCTGGACACGACCTGTCAGGCGATCGTCGACACGCAGCGCCGGACGGGCCGCAAGTGTACCGTCACCTTCAACTACCGCTACTCGCCTCCCCGGACGCAGATCAAGGACCTGCTGATGGACGGCGCCATTGGGGACCTCCTCTCGGTGGACTTCCACTGGCTGCTCAACACCCACCACGGCGCCGACTACTTCCGGCGCTGGCACAGCCTGAAGGAGTTTTCGGGCGGGCTGATGGTCCACAAGGCGACCCACCATTTCGACTTGGTCAACTGGTGGCTGTCCGCTATCCCCGTCTCCGTCTTCGCCACCGGAAAGCGGGAGTTCTACACCCCGGAGATGGCCCGGCGACTGGGGCTCGAAAGTCACCACGAGCGCTGTCACACCTGCCCCGAGAAGGCCAAGTGCGCCTTCGAATTGAGAATGGCCGACAGCCCCGGCCTGAGGACTCTGTACTTGGAGCACGAGGGGCATGACGGGTATTTTCGAGACCGTTGCGTCTTCCGGCCCGAGATCGACATCGAAGACACGATGAACGTGCTCGTCACCTACGACAACAACGTGACCCTGTGTTATTCGCTGAACGCGTTCAACTCCTGGGAGGGTTACCAGATCGCCTTCAACGGGACAAAGGGGCGCATCGAGCACCAGATCGAGGAGCAGGTTTACGTCAGCGGAACGGATACGGTCCAGGGCGGCATTCGCCCGGGCGGTGTTTCGACTCGGGTTATTCCGCTGCGCGGTTCGGCCGAGGAGATCGAGGTCTGGACGGGGGAAGGGGGTCACGGCGGCGGCGACCGGATCCTCCTGGACGACCTCTTCTCTCCGGAAGAAAGAACGGACAAGTACCTGCGCGCCGCCGACCATCGCTCCGGCGCGTATTCGATCCTGACGGGCGTGGCCGCCAATCACTCGATGGCCACCGGCACGTTTATTCAGATCGCGGACTTGGTCCAGAACATCGGATATCCCGACTATCCGGCCATGCCGGGACGGGATGATCCTGTTCCGATGCCCCCGAAGGGCTGATGGCCGCGCCGGGCGCGCCCCGGACGTTTGTCAGGGTTCCCGATTCCTTGAGGGCGTCCCCTCCAGCCGTTCGAGGAGTTCGATGTCCCTGTCGATCGACGTCACGAGGTCGTTCTGGCCCAACCCGGCGGCCCGCCTGCGGGCCTCGCGGGCGTGCTCGAGAGCCGTCTCATGGCTCCCGGCGCGGGCGTGGGCGATGGCAAGGGCGTACATGAAACCGGGCGTTTCGCCATCCTCGGGGGTCAGGGTCTGTTCGAAGTGGGCGATGGCTTCGGCGGTTCTCCTTTCATGAAGCAGAAGCCGTCCCGCATGGAAATGGGCCAGGCGATAGTTGGGTTCGTTCTCCAGTGCGGCCCGATAGTGCCGCATCGCGTCTTCCAGACGTCCTTGCCGCTCCAGCAGGTAGCCGTAATTGTTGTGCGCCGCGGCGTAGTGAGGGTTGATCTCCAAAGCCCTTTGGAAGGCACGGAAGGCAGCCTCGGACCGGTTCCGGCGCTCGAGAATGACGCCGTGGTTATAGTGGGCCTCCGCCAGGTCCGGATTGATCTGAACTGCGGCTTGAAAGTGCTCCTCCGCCTTCTCGAACCGTCCCAGCTTCCCGAAGATGGTGATGAGATTGACGTGAGCCTGCGCCAGCCGGGGGTTGACCCGCAGAGCGCGCTCATGCTCCTCGACGGCCGCCTCCAGCTGGCCCGCCGACTCGAGATCGACCCCCCGCTCGAGATAAGCGAAAGCCGTTCTGTCGAGCTCCCACACCCGCATAATGAGAGGGTCGGACTGGGGCGGCGCGCCGCGGGGATTCGCGGCATAACGCGAAAGATGCTCCCGCGCCCGGTCCAACTCGTCCAGGTCCCGGAGGAGGAGGGCCAGCGCGTAGTGGGCGGCGCCGAAGTCCGGGTAGAGCCGGCAGGCCTCCCCAAGGTGCTGGACGGCGAGGCGGTGATCTCCCAGCGAGACCTCAACCCGCCCAAGCCCGTAATGAGCCGCCGCCGAGTCCGGAAACTCCTCCACGATCTCCCGGAAGACCCGCCCGCTCTCCCTCGGTTCGTCCGCCTCGAGCAGCGACTCGGCAAGCTTGAGCCGGGCCGGCAGATACTCCGGGTCCAGCCTGAGAGCCTGCCGAAACAGGGCCGCGGCCGGTCGGTGTTTTCCCAGGGCCGCGTGTGCCACGCCCAAGTAGTACCCCCATCGGAAATCCTCCTCGTCCAGCTTGCGCGCTTTTTCGTAGTACCCGATTGCGAGTTCGTATTCCTCGTAGGCGTGCAGAAGCATGCCCAGGAGGCCGGCGGCCTCGGGGCTGTCCGGCTCGGCGCCGACCCTTGCCAGGGCATCCTCGAACTGCGCGCGCACCTCCGGCGCCAATCGATCCAACGGCAGCGGAGCTTCCCGCGAGGAAGCGGGCTGCGCGCCCAAGGCGAACATCAGCGGAAGAAAGTGGATCATCCCGACAAGTCTGTGTCCCCATTCAACCGCGGCGGGACTCCGGCGCTCGGAGCCCGCGTCGGTCCCCCGACGATCCCCACGACTCGGGAACCCGGGATGAGACCTGCCGAGCGAGGTCATTGAGGCGAAATCCTCCCGCCGGTTCCCTGGCGAAGGACGATCTTCCGGTTCGTGGGTAGGTCGGTCCACCTCTCGACCTGCCCACTCGGCCAGTGCACCTCCAGAGCTTCGATGGCCCCCCCGTCGCCGAGGCCGAAATGGACCCGGTGATCGCCGGCGCTCAGGTAACTCCCATCGGTGTGGGCTCGCCGCCACAGCGGCTTCTGCCCCTGCCTTCGGAGCACCACACGCGCCCCCAGGCCCATCCGGTTGTCTCGAGTCCCCTCCAGGCGAACCATGAGCCAGGGGGAGGGGGCACCCACCTCGTTCAGCAGGAGTCTCACCGGACCGTTGTTGTTGCTCACCACGATGTCGATATCCCCGTCGTTGTCGATATCCCCGAAAGCGGCGCCCCGGCTCACCTCCACGAGTTGCAGCGCCGGGCCGGCCTCCATGGTGATCTCCCGGAACCGCCCCTTCCCCATATTCTGAAAGAGCTTGTTTTCCTGCTGGTAGGGGTAAGCGCTTCCGCGCAGGGAAGAGACGATCGTCACCGCTCCATTGACGGAGAACAGGTCCAGTCGCCCATTGTTGTTGTAGTCGAACCACTCCACCCCGAACCCGGTGACCAGGAAGGTGGGGTCGAGTAGACCGAACTCCCGCGTGGCGTCGTGGAACCGGCCGCGCCCGTCGTTGCGGTACAGGACGCTGCCTTCACGCGTGAGATTGGTGACGAGAAGATCCACTTGGCCGTCCTCAAGGATGTCGGCGGCCGTCACTCCCATCCCGGCCTGAGGGATTCCGTCGCCGCTGTATGCCACGCCGGAAAGGAGCGCGTCTTCCCGAAACGTCCCATCCCCCTGGTTGAGCCAGAGGAGATTGGCGGCTCCGTCGTTGGCCACGTAGATGTCGATCCAGCCATTGCCGTTCAGGTCCGCACAGATCACCCCCAGACCGGGCCCGTATGCCTTCGCGATTCCCGCCGCCTGGGAGACATCGCTGAAGCGGCCTCCGCCGTCGTTGCGAAAGAGCCGGTCCGGAACCGGACGGTAGGCGGCCGGAGTGCAGTAGTCCAGCTCTCCGGTGGGGGCGTAACAGGCCTTGTTGCCCCGAACGGTGAAGTCGACGTAGTTGGTTACGAACAGATCGAGATAGCCATCCCGGTCATAGTCAAGGAAGGCGGCGCTCGCGCTCCAGCGGGGGTCGTCCACTCCCGCCGCACGCGTCACATCCGAGAAGGTTCCGTCCCCGTTGTTCCGGTAGAGGACGTTGGGGCCGAAGTTCGTGACGTACAGATCCGGATAGCCGTCGTTGTCGATGTCACCGACGGCGGCCCCCATTCCGTAACCGCGGTGTCCCACGCCGGCCTCCTCGGTCACGTCGGTGAAACGGAGTTCCCCGGTGGCCGCGATCTCGTTTCGAAACAGGCGGTTGCCGGGGGGATGACCCTCCGGAAGGGGGAAAAGAGAGTCCTCCGCGCCGTCTTCTTCGGCCAGCAGCGCTCCCTGCACGAGATAGACGTCCAGAGCGCCGTCTCCGTCGTAATCGAGTAGAGCGACTCCCGGACCCATGATCTCCGGCATATAGAACGACCCGGTGGCGCCCGTGAAATGGTGAAACGTCAGCCCCGTCCGGTCGGCCACCTCTCGGAAAGGAGGGTCGGGGGCGGAGGCGTCTTCGGGCGGGGAGGCCCCCCGGATACCCGTAACGCGGCCCGGGAACAGCGCCCCTATCGACAAAAGGATAACGACCAACAGAGTTCGAGAAGACATCGCGAATCGTCGCGAATCGTATTTTCGCTCCCGCAAGCGGCCCCCCCCGTTCCGGAACCGGAAGCCACCGCTCAGCGGCTTTCTCAGAGACAATCCAAGGGGAGATATCAGTTGGTTTTTCACTTCATGTTCGATTTGACTCAATCTTCGTAAGGACAACTCAGGACCACAAGAATTCGCGAACACTTCGCGCTGTGACGGATTGTTGAGTCATGAGTAAACACTTAGATTTCCATGAATATCAACGATCCCATTGCGTTCCTTTTTTTTCTTGACGCATTGAAGAACGACGTGGTATTAACGGCTATCGATTCTACCCCATAATTCAATGTTCGACGATGCTGGTTGGAGCTTTGCCGCAAGCGCAACTCGTGTGGAGGGGGCGAATTCTCGATTGCCGAGTTTGCTTGAGAGTCGAGCGGAGGGCGACCCCGGTGGGCTTTGGCGTTAATCCGCCCACCGGAGTCGGGAATGGAAACAACTAGTGGAGGGAAACGAATGTTACTGGATTATCGGTTCTTAATGGGACAACGGCCCGGCCTGCTTGCAGCCGTGGCCGCGGTGTTGCTCGTCGCGATGGCGTCGACTCCGGTGAGCGCCCAGGTGCTCTACGGGTCCATCGTCGGCGAAGTCAGGGATCAGACGGGTGCGACGATCCCGGGTGCCGACGTCACCGCCACGCACGTGCGGACGGGGCAGGTGAGATCGACCATCACCAACGATCTCGGGGTCTTCGATATGCCCACCCTGCGGCCGGGCAACTATGAAGTCAGGGTCAACATGCCGGGTTTTCGGGAGGTCGTCCGCAGCAACGTGGTGGTATCGCTCAACAGCGTCACCCGACTGAACATGGCTCTGCAACTGGGGGAGATCACCGACCTGGTGATGGTCACGGCGGAGACGGCCATGCTGCAGACCGACCGCGCGGAAGTGCGGGCTGAGATCGCGGAAAGGGCGCTGAAGGACCTGCCGGTGCCGATCGGGCGCAACTACCAGAGCCTGTTCGCCACGCTGCCCGGATTCTCGGCTCCGACCAACGCCCACTCGATTCCCACCAATCCCTCGCGGGCCCTGCAGTTCAACGTCAACGCCACCTCGTCGAGCCTCAACGACATCCGGATCGACGGCGCCGGCCAGTACGACATCTGGCTGCCGCACATCACGGTCTACATTCCTTCGCTGGAGGCCATCGAGGAGGTCAACGTCGTCACCAGCAGCTTCGACGCCGAACAGGGACTCGCGGGCGGGGCGTCCATCAACGTGAGGGTCAAGAGCGGCACCAACGACCTTCACGGGTCGGCGTTCTGGTTCAACAGCAACAACGCCCTGATGGCCCGGCCCTATTTCACGCCTGCGGAGCAAAGGATTCCGAAGTACATCAGCAACCAGTGGGGAGGCAGCCTCGGCGGCCCGATCGTGAGGGACAAGGTGTTCTTCTTCGCCAGCTTCGAGGGAAGCCCGGAGCGCAGCCACGCCTCCGGTCAGGGGAGAATCCCGACGCTGGCGATGCGGGGCGGGGATCTGAGCGATTCGCACACCACGATCTACGATCCGCTGACGGGCAACCCGGACGGCACCGGGCGCCTGCCCTTTCCGGACAACATCATCCCGGCGGACCGGATCCATCCCGTTACCCAGCGGATTCTCGACCTGATGCCGGCGCCCCTGCTGGCTGGTCCGCTGGTGCCCAACAACTATTTCACGGGTGGAACCTTCGAGTTCAACCGCAACGTGCTGGACGGGAAGGTCGACTGGAACGTGAACGATCAATTCAACATGTATGCCCGCTTCAGCGTCCTTCGTTACGACATGCGGGCGCCCACCTTCTTCGGCGACAACATGCTGGGCCGGCCGCTCGCCGGAGGCAACTCGACCCACGCCGACGGCGGCACCTACGGAACGACGATCGCGGCGAACTATGTCGTCGCGCCCACCTTTGTCGTGGACGGGAACTTCGGTTACGCCCGCAAGGACACCAACTCGG
>CAYRCA010000208.1:0-1848 GCA_964422565.1 uncultured Acidobacteriota bacterium
AAACCGAAATTCGGCACCTGGGGCTCCTCGTGGAGAGCCCGGCCGATGCCGTGCCCGACGAAATCGCGCACCACCGAGAATCCGTGGGACTCGACGAAACGCTGAATCGCCGCCGAGATATCGGACACCCGATTTCCCACCCGCACTTGGTCGATACCCACGTACAGCGCCTTCCGCGTCACTTCCAACAGCTTCTGGAGCTCTATCGAGATGGCGCCGACGGGATACGTTCTGGCTGCGTCGCCGAAAAAACCCTCGTAACGAACTCCCACGTCGACGGCCAGGATATCCCCCAGCCTCAGCACTTTTTCCCGGCTCGGAATTCCGTGAACGATCTCATCGTTGACGGACGCGCAGACTGTCGCGGGATAGCCCCGGTAACCCTTGAAGGCCGGCTCTCCTCCCGCGGCCAGGATCATTTCCTCGGCGACCCGATCCAACTCGAGGGTAGACACCCCAGGCTCGATCAGTTCTCCGAGGCGACCCAGCACTTGGGCGACGATCAAGTTCGCCCGCCTCATTCTCGCAAGCTCGGTCCTGCCTTTTCGGACGATCATGCCGAAAACGCTCCGACGAGCCCGCTGATTCCGGCAAACACTTGATCCGCGCCGGCATCGCCGTCGACCTCGAAATAGGTGTCCCTATCTCGATAATATTCGACTACCGGATGGGTTTCCTCGGCGTAGACTCGGAGGCGCTCCTGAATCACGCTCTCCTCGTCGTCCTTCCGACGCTGAAGCCCAACGCCGCACAGATCACATCGCTCCGCCTCCCGTGGAGGGGAAAAGTATACATTATATAGCTTTCCGCATCGTGGACAAAGCCGCCTGCCGGAAAGGCGTCGAACCAGCTGGTCGTCCGACACGTCAATGTTCAGCACCAGGAGAGGCATGCCACCCCGCGCTCCGTCCAGAAAGCGGGCCTGGTGGAGATTCCGGGGGTATCCGTCCAGGATGCAGCCTTCGCCCCTCACCGCCTCGAGGCGCGACCGGACGATTCGGCCCATGAGTTCGTCCGGCACCAGTTCTCCCGCTTCCATGACAGCCCGCACCCGCCGACCCGTCTCCGTGTCGCGCCGCACCTCTTCGCGCAGGATCTCCCCGGTCGAATAGTGAATCAGTCCGTATGCCTCCACCAATCTCTTCGCCTGGGTACCCTTTCCTCCTCCAGGGGGTCCCAGAAGGACCACGATGATCGGCCGCTGTTTCCCCGCCATGTCTCATCCCTTCCCCGCGGCTCAGCCCCGGCGTCCCTTGACCCGCCCCTTCTTCAAGAATCCCTCGTAGTGCCGCATGATGAGCTGCGACTCGATCTGCTGAACCGTGTCCATGGCGACGGCAACCACGATCAGCAGCGAGGTGCCGCCAAAATAGAAGGTGACACCCAGGCCCGTGGTGATGAAGTCCAGGTCGTAGCTGGTCAGGAAGTCGTCCAATGGAGGACCGATGAAGGGGATGGGCTGCACCTTGAAGCCCGTGATCAGGAACTCGGGAATCAGGCAGACCACCACCAGATACAGCGCGCCCGCCGTGGTCAGACGGCTCAGGACCGTATCGATATACTCGGCCGTTCTTCGCCCCGGCCGGATGCCCGGAATATATCCTCCGTACTTCCGAATGTTGTCCGCCACCTCGTCCGGGTTGAAGATGATGCTGACATAGAAAAAGGTGAAGAAGATGATGCCGCCGATATAGAGCAGGTTGTACAGGGGATACCCCTGCGACAACTGCAGCGTCAGCGACTGCACCCAGTCGGCTTGGGTGACCAGGCCCAGAGTCGCGGGAAAAGCCACAATCGACGCGGCGAAAATAACCGGGATGACCCCGCCCGAATTGACTTTGAGCGGCA
>CAYRCA010000208.1:1858-5384 GCA_964422565.1 uncultured Acidobacteriota bacterium
TGGCCTGGCCGCCGTACATGCGCCGGCCCACCACCCGTTTGGCGTATTGGACCGGAATCCGTCGTTGGGCCCGTTCGACGCACACGATTCCGGCCGTGACCGCCAGCATCATGATGAGCAGAAACAGGATGGTGAAGACGGACCGTTCGCCCCCCTGGAAATCCATCAGGAGGGAGTAGGACGCCTGCGGCAGACCCACCACGATGCCCGCGAAGATGATCAGCGAGATCCCGTTGCCGATGCCGCGCTCGGTAATCTGCTCTCCCAACCACATGACCAGGACGGTCCCCGTGGTCAGGGTCAGCATGGTCATGAGGCGGAAGGCCCAACCCGGCTCGGGCACGATGGGGGGTGCCGCCTGGGTCTGCTCGAGCGCCACCGCCGTGAAGAACCCCTGAAACGCGCTCAGCCCCACGGTGAGGTAGCGGGTGTACTGGGTGATCTTCTTCCGGCCCAGCTCCCCTTCCTTGGACAGCTTTTCCAGGTAGGGCCACACCACCTTCAACAACTGGAAGATGATCGACGCCGTGATGTAGGGCATGATCCCCAGAGCGAAGATGGACAACCGCTCCAGGTTGCCCCCCACGAACATGTTGAACATGCCGAAGATGGTGCCGCCCTGGTCGGCGAAGAACTCCTGCAGCGCCTGGCTGTCGATGCCGGGAGTCGGAATGAAGCTGCCGACCCGGTAGATGGCCAGCACCGCCAGCATGAACAGGATCCGATTCCGCAGATCGGGGATCTTGAGAACGTTTCGAATGCCCGCCTGAAGCGAGGTTATCTCCGCCATTAGCTCAAGACCTCAATGGTTCCGCCGGCGGCCTCGATCTTTCCTTTGGCCGCGCCGCTGAAATGGTGGGCCCGCACGGTGAGCTTCCTCTCAATTTCGCCCTCACCCAGGATTCGCAGTCCATCCCGGATGTGCTTGACCAGCCCCTTCTCGACCAGGACCTGGGGCGAGACCTCGCCGCCGTCCTCGAACTGATTCAGGTCGCGCACGTTCAACACCACATAGTGTTTGCGGAACTTGTTGTGGAAGCCCCGTTTCGGAATCCGGCGGTAAAGAGGCATCTGGCCGCCCTCGAAACCGAATCGCCTTGAGTAGCCGGAACGCGACTTCTGGCCCTTCTGGCCCCGTCCGGCCCGCACTCCCTGGCCGGAGCCGGGTCCTCTGCCCACCCGCTTCCTGTCCTTGTTCGCCCCCTTGGACCGAGTCAGATTGTGCAGTTGAAAACTCACGACGATTCCCCCTCGACGACTTCGACCAGGTGACTCACCTTATTTATCATTCCCCGCACCTCGGGCGTATCCGGACGCTCCACGACCTGGTTCAGCTTCCGAAAGCCCAAGCCTTCGATGACCTTCCTCTGCGGGCCCGGCCGGCCGATCACACTGCGCACATACTTGATTCTCAATCTCGCCGTCTCGCTCTTCGCCATCGTCACGCTCCGGGTATCGCTACAGTTCCTCCACGGCCTTGCCTCGCAACTGCGCCACAGCCTGGGGACTGCGCAGTTGAGCCAGCCCGTCGAAGGTCGCCTTGACGACGTTATGCGGGTTCGGCGAGCCGATGGACTTGGTCACCACATCACGGACGCCGGCCGACTCCATGACCGCCCGCACGGGACCACCGGCGATCACACCGGTGCCCTCGGCGGCGGGTTTCAGCACCACCTCGCCCGAGCCGAACCGCCCCAAAACGGCGTGGGGAATACTCGATCCCGCCAAAGGAACCCGGATCATGCCCTTTTTCGCCTTCTCCAGACCTTTGCGAATCGCCGCCGGAACCTCCTTGGCCTTGCCCAGGCCGAAGCCGACACGTCCGGCCTGATCTCCCACCACCACCAAGGCGCTGAAACTCAGGTTCTTACCTCCCTTGACCACCTTGGTGACCCGCTTGATCGTAATGACCTGATCCTTCAGTTCCGTTTCCGTCACTCCACCGTTCGCCATCAGGACTCCTCTCGACGCTTCAGAACTCGAGGCCGGACTCTCGGGCGGCCTCCGCCAGCGCCCTCACCCGTCCCGTATAAAGATTGCCATTGCGGTCAAACACCACCCGCTTGATGCCCAGCTCCCCAGCCTTGGCGGCGACACCCTTGCCGACTTCCCGCGCGGCGGGCACATTGCCGCCCTTGGGAAGTTTCCGGTTTTCCAGCTTCAGGGAGGACACCGTGGCCAACGTCCGCTGGTTGCCGTCGTCGATCAACTGGGCATAGATGTGGTTGAGACTCCGGAAGACACAGAGGCGCGGCCGCTCCGCCGTTCCCAGCACTTTGTCGCGGGTCCGCAAATGGACCTTCCTTTTCCTCTCCGCCCTGCTCACAATCCTGGACATCACGCCCCCTTCTTGCCCACCTTGGTTCGCACCACCTCGTCGGAATAGCGGACTCCCTTGCCCTTGTACGCGTCGGGAGGCCGAAGCCCGCGGATCTCCGCCGCGATCTGACCGACCAGGTAACGGTCGGCGCCCGCGATTCGAACCGTCACCACGTAGTTGGAAATCTGACGTGGTTCGCGCTCGACGGAAACCTCCAACCCCTCCGGGATCGGAAATTCCACCGGGTGGGAGTGGCCCAACGAAAGGTTCACGTAAGCTCCCCGGACCTCGGCGCGGTAGCCGATGCCCACGACGTCGAGTTTCTTGACCCACCCTTCGCCGACGCCGGTGACGGCATTGGCCAGAAGAGCCCGGGTCAGTCCGTGCTTGGCCCGCAGATCCTTGGTATCCCGCCCGCGCTTCACGGTCAGCGACGAGTCGGTCTGCTCCACCAGAATACCGGCCGGCAGCGGCACGCTTAGTTCGCCCCTCGGCCCTTCGACCCGAACCCGCTCCGTCTCGACGGAGATCCGGACTCCCGAGGGAATATCGATGATCTTTCTACCTATCCGGGACATGTCAACCTCGGCTGGTTCAGTAGACTTCCAACAACAGTTCACCGCCGACGCCCGCCTCCCGGGCGTTCTTGTCCGTCAGCAGGCCCTTCGGAGTGGAAAGCACGTTGATTCCGTATCCGCCAAGTACCGAAGGAATCTCGTCCTTGCCGACGTAGACCCGACGCCCCGGCTTGCTGACCCGGCGCAACCTGCGGATGGCCGGCTCCCGATCACCCACGTATTTCAGGACGATCGCGATCCTCTTGTAGGGCTTCCCGTCCTCCAGCTTGTAGCCCGAGATGTACCCCTCGTCCCTGAGGATGCGGGCAAGCGCCTCCTTCGTCCTCGAATGAGGAACGGCGACCGTTTCGTGCAGCGCCTGGTGCGCGTTGCGTATCCGCGTCAGAAAATCCGATATGGGATCCGTAACCGACATGGCTCTCCAATCTCCTTCAACCACCCGCCCCCGACCGGGTCGAAGACCCGCCGCCGCGTGCGGATCACCAACTCGCCTTCGTAATCCCCGGGATCTCGCCTCGAAGCGCCAGCTCCCGAAAACAGAGTCGGCAGAGGTGGAACTTACGGAGATAGGCCCGAGGTCTTCCGCAACGTCTGCAGCGGGTGTAGGCCCGGCTCGAGAACTTGGGTT
>CAYRCA010000208.1:5394-7455 GCA_964422565.1 uncultured Acidobacteriota bacterium
GGGGGCGTTCTGGGCGATGTAGGTGGTGTACAGGTACTTGGCCGGGCGCTTGGCTTTCGCGATCAGCGATTTCTTTGCCATTCCTTTTCCAACTCAGCTGACGGCGGCCACCGAACGCTCCTCCCTTTTCTGGAAGGGCATTCCCATCAGTTCGAGGAGAAACCGTCCCTCCTCATCGGTCTTCGCCGTTGTCACGATCGTGACGTTCATCCCGTACATGCGCTCCACCCGTCCGGCGTCCAGCTCCGGAAACACCAACTGGTCCCGGATCCCCAACGTATAGTTGCCCCTGCCGTCGAAGGAGTTGGGGGACACCCCCCGAAAATCCCGAACCCGCGGCAGGGCGATGTTCACCAGCCGATCCAGGAACTCGTACATGCGAACCCGGCGCAGGGTGACCATCGTGCCGATAGGCATGCCGGCCCGAAGTTTAAACCCGGCAATGGCCCGCCTGGCCTTTTTAATAACGGGTCTCTGCCCGGCGATGGCCGCCAGTTCGTCGGCCACCCCGTCCAGCAGTCGCGGATTCGTGATCGCCTCGCCCACACCCACGTTGATGACCACCTTGACGATGCGGGGCACGGCCATCCGGTTGGCGTACTTGAACCTCTCGATCATGGCCGGAACGACCCGCTGTTCGTAGCTCTCCTTCAGTCTCGACATGCCAGTATCCTTACTTGTCGACCGTGGCGCCGCACTTCTTGCAGACGCGGACCTTCTTGCCGTCCGACAGTCGCTGACGGGAAACTCGGACCGGCCGGCTGCAATCCGGGCAGATCACCTGCAGGTTCGACAGGTGGATCGGCGCCTCGCGCTCGACGATTCCCCCCTGGATGTTGCGCTGCGGATTCCGCCGGGTGTGCCTCCGGACCGTGTTCACATTCTCGACCAAGGCCCGGCCGCGATCCGGTAGAACGCGCAACACCCGTCCCGTTTTCCCGGCGTCCTTCCCGGCCAGAACGATCACCTGATCTTCTTTCTTAACGTGTAGCATTGCCAGTACCCTACAAGACTTCGGGAGCCAACGACACGATACGCATAAACCGCTTGTCGCGAAGCTCCCGCGCCACCGGACCGAAAACCCGCGTTCCGATGGGTTCCTTCTGGTTGTTGATGAGCACGGCGGCGTTCTCGTCGAAGCGGATATACGAGCCGTCCGGCCGCCGCGCCCCTTTGCGCATCCGCACGATGACCGCCTTGACGACGTCACCCTTCTTGACCGTGCCGTCCGGGGTCGCCTCCTTGACGGAAGCCGTGATGACGTCTCCTAGTCCGGCACCGCGGCCCGTATCTCCTCCCACAGGCAGAATGCAGGCAATCTTTCGGGCGCCGGAGTTGTCGGCGACATTAAGAACCGTTCGCATCTGAATCATGACGATTCCTTTTCTTCAGACCTTGGCCCTCTCCACTATCTCTCTGAGCACCCAGCGCTTTCGCTTGCTGAGAGGCCTCGTCTCTTCAATCAGGACACGATCACCGACGCCGCATTCGTTGTTCTCGTCGTGGACCATGAATTTACTTGTCCGCCGAATCGTCTTGCTGTAGAGGGGGTGTCGGACCAGTCGGTCCACGGCCACCACGATCGATTTCTGCATGGCGTTTGAGACGACACGACCGACTTTGGTGTTTCTGCGTCTGATTCTTGGCTGCTGTTCTTGTTGCTCCATCATCTGTTGTCCTGAGGCCCTTCGAGCTTGCACTAACCTTTGTTTGACCGATGAAAAGCCGGGCCGATGTGGCTATGCCTTACTCTTCTGCCTTCGGCCGGTCTTTTTCGCGACCAGAGGCCGGGGAGAAATGCCCAGGCGTTTCTCCGTGGCAATCGTCTGGACTCGTGCCAGGGTTTTTCGCACCTGTCGGATCTTCATGGCGTTTTCGATCTGGCCCGTAGCCTGCTGAAATCGAAGTCTAAAGAGTTGTTCGGACAGCCCGGCGGCTTCATCTTCCAGTTCGGCCACCGTCATCTCTCGGATCTTTTCCGGCTTCATGATGCACCAAAACGTCTCACAAATTTGGTTCGGAAGGGCAACTTGCTGGCGGCCAGCCGCATGGCTTCCTGGG
>CAYRCA010000209.1:0-7452 GCA_964422565.1 uncultured Acidobacteriota bacterium
GACGAACGGAGTGAGATCGGCGATGTGGACGGTGATTGAGATTTCCTTTGCGTCCGCCTCGACGCTGAACGCATCGTCGATTTCACGGGTGTCCTCGTCGTCGATGGCGAAAGTCGACTCCCGTTCGAAGACGATTCGGTTCGGCGCGCCCGCGAACGGCGCCAGGGCGGCGGCTTGGGCCAGCGAGTCCCGACCGAATCGGGAATCGATTCCGGCGGCCATGAGAAGCGGGTCGGCCGACGCGGGCAGGCGACCCAGCGCGGCCAGCGCGTCGTAGGCGGCCATGCGCGGGGGGAGTTCGGGGTCCAGGTTGGCGAGCCAGTCGGCCACCTCGTCGTCCCTCTGCCTCTGAAGCAGGAAATCCTCGAGGCGCCGCACCACAACCTCCCGCTCGCTCTCCTCCAAATCCTCCCCCGCCTCCCTTTCCACGAGGAGCCGGTGCAGCCAGGCCCTGACCCTCCTCAGCCGGGCCTCCCTTTCCTCTCGACGGAGCCGGGCTCGCACTTGGGCCTCCACTTGGTCCGCTGGTCGGGGGAGAATCCGGCCGGCCCGAAACTTGAACCGCGCCGAATCGTCCAGAATCGCTCGCAGCATCGCCGACGCGCGGCAGCAGGAGGCTTCGCCGAAGTACTCGGCGGCCAGTTCCTCGGCCGTATAGTCCCGCTTCCCGTCTGCCTTAAGACCGGACCACAGCAACTCCGTGTCCACCTCTTCCCGAATCTGATCGATCCTTTCCAGCAGGGCGCCGGCCGCGGATGCGATCCGAGTGACGTCGGCCGGTTCCTCGTGCACGAGCAGAACGTGCTTTTCGGCGATGGTGTGTTGTCGGCCGTTGGAGTCGGTCACCCGCAGTTTTCCCTTGGCCTGGCCCGTGACCATACCCAGCCTCAGGGTGTCTCCGGCGAAAAACTCCAGCAAGACTCCGGTGCGTACCGACATGTCGCGGCTCATTCTAGCCGATCCGATCCGCCGTAAGACAGGCGTCCCGCCGCGAGTCGTTCCAAGTCCTCGGGGTTCTGGGTTCTCGGTTCCGGGTTTCGACAGACGATTTTGTGCGGATCAACACCGGCGAGGCCGCCGAGCTCATCCCGGTTGAATGGGATGTCCGGCCGGGGCTATTTCTCCGTCAAGTAGCTGAGGCCGGTGATCAGCACCCCCACACCCACGATTGCGGTCAACACCAGGAAGAGGGGATCGAGGGAGGAGAAATAGATCCACACCAGGGCGGCCAGGATGACGGCTCTCACCAGGAGGGTCGTCGGGTAGAGGACCTCGGCGCGATGTCGGATCAACTGGATCACGATGATGGCCAGGGAAAGCAAGAGGACGCCCACCAGTCGCACCATCGGAAGCGGGTAGTCCCCTGTGGAGAGAAACAGCCGCAGGCTCGGCAGGGGAAAGAAAAGCAGGCCGACTCCCCCGAAAGAGAGGTAGCTGGCCAGGTAGAAAAGACTGAGCCGTGTTCTACGCATACATCGTCCTCGGGTCTTCGTCGGGAGGCTCAACGGCCGCTCCCTGAGGCGTGCAGATTATCAAGACTGGCCGACATGTGCGTACTCCGTACGCTGGCCATCGCCGCGGCGCACCGCGGGCGTCATCGGAGAAGGTTGGTCTCGGCCCGGAGACCCGGTCCAGGGACTGCGGCCGGCGTTGCCGCCCGGGATGCCCGGATACCGGGAGGCTCTTTTCCGCCGGTCCGGGAGTCTGATACACTTTGAAGAGATTGTTCATATCGGCCATCCGCTTGATGCCGGGAGCTTTATCGGGGTTCCGACAGTGAATCGATTCTCCAAGCGCTGCTTATCGACCGGGTTTGTGCTGGCTTTCTCCATCGTCCCGGGATGGGGCGCCGCAGCCTCCGACCTGGAGGAAGACGCGCTCGAGATGCTGCGTCAGAACCCGACTCTGCGAGGTTATTTCAGCCGTCAGGCCCTCGAGACCCATTCCTCCGTCGACAGGTTCGGACGAAGGCAGTTCAGAGGATCTCCGGATGAACTCGAACGACACACGGATCGCCTGATCGAGCACTTTCACCGTCGGCTTGTGAGTAATCTCGATGACCTTGACTCACGATTTCAGGATGCCCAACAGGCCCGGAGCGAGTGGTTGTCGGCGCCGCAGGGGGCGGCCGAACGGAGGCTTCTCTGGTCTCGATCCCGCAGCGCCCTCGACCAGGTCGCCGGCCGGGCGCGAGACCTTCGCAGACTGCTCTCCTTTCCGCTGGTCTCCCTCGATTCCCGGGACGATTTCGATCCCGATATCCCACCGGAGAGCGCGGCGAGCGGATTCGAGGCGGAGTTCGCTTTTCTGGAGGAGGAACTGGCCCGGGCGGTGGAGGAGATCGAGGACTATTTTCTCGTTCCCACCCACACCGTTACCGTCCACGATTTGCAGTCTCCCAACATGATGATCCACCTGCACCGCGTTCGCGAGATGGCCCGGGCGCTGAGTCGGATCGATCCGCCGGAGCCACCCTCCGAGTGATAGGGATGGAGGACGGACGCTCCCGGTGTCGGAACATCTCGGTTAGGACAAGGATCCAATGAAAGACTCGGTTCTCTCTTCGGAAGCCACCCTGAAGGTTGAAGAAATCACCCGGGCGGACATCGTCGTGGGCGTCCCGAGCTACAACAACCGGAATACGATCAGGCACGTCGTTCGCGCCGTCCAATACGGTCTCGCCAAATATTTTCCCCGACATAAGGCGGTTCTGGTCAACTCCGACGGCGGGTCCACCGACGGAACGCGCGAGATCGTCGAGGACACCGGGGTCTACACCGAGATGGACACGATCCTCATCCGCCACGGCGTCAGGCCGGCTCAAAAGCTGGTGACGCCTTACCACGGACTGCCGGGCAAGGGGAGCGCCTTTCACACCATATTCGAGATCGCCGTTCGCCTCAAGGCAAAGGCCTGTCTGGTGCTCGACTCCGATTTACGCAGCATCACGCCCGAATGGGTAGAGTTGCTGGCCGGACCGATCCTGCTCAAGGAATATGACTTCGTGGCGCCCTGGTATTCCCGCTACAAGTACGACGGGACGATCACCAACAGTATCATCTATCCGGCCACCCGGGCGCTCTACGGCTCCCGCATCCGGCAGCCCATCGGCGGCGATTTCGGATTCTCCCGCCGTCTGGCCACCCATTTCCTGGGACGTGAGATCTGGGGTTCGGACATCGCCCGCTTCGGCATCGACATCTGGATGACCACCAAGGCCATCTGTGAGGGGTACAAGATCTGCCAAGCCTTTCTGGGCGCGAAGATTCATGACGCGAAGGATCCCGCCAAGTCGCTGGGTCCGATGTTCCAGCAGGTTATTGGCACCATGTTCCGCTTGATGGAACGCTACGAGGGGAAGTGGAAGGACATCGATGGAAGTCGGCCGACCGCCCTCTACGGCTTCCGATCCGAGGTTTACCCGGAGGCCATCAGTGTTTCGGCCGACGCCATGATCGACAAGTTTCGAAGCGGATACCAGGAGAACAAGGACCTCCTGACCTCGTACCTGCCCGAGGAGAGGGTCCGGCAGTTGGACTCCATCGCCTCCCTCGACGACGCCGGCTTCGATTTCCCGGCCCGGACCTGGGTCCGCACGGTCTGGGACCTGGCCGTGGCCTACCACCGCCTTCCCAAGCACCAGGACTCCCACGACCGGCTCATGCTCGCCATGGTGCCGCTCTATTTCGGTCGAACGGCCTCCTTCGTGCGCCAGACTTGGGATATGCCCACCTATGAGGCGGAAAAGGTGATCGAAGAACTCTGCGATCTCTTTGAGGAGGAAAAGCCCTACCTGATCGAGCGCTGGTTCGACCCCTCCCGGTAGCTCGGCGGCCGCTTGCTCGATGCCGGTCGGCCTCATTCTCGCAACGGACGGCCGCCCCCGGACCGCGGACTATTCGGAGCAGCCGCTCCGACGCGACTTGAGCACCCGTTCCCGAACGTTGTGGCTCAATAGCGTCCAGTAGCTCTCGCTCAGATAGGCCCGGATGGAGACATAGCACTCGCCGCAGGTGTTGTTTCGAACAAACCGCCGGTTCATCTCCCTCCGGCTCGTGAACCTGAGATCGAACATCGAGCAGGGACGCATCGTCCCATCGGGGTTGATCACCAGATATCGCCGCCCCGCCTTGCAGCCCGGGGCGGATCCGTTCCGGAAGAACTCGTAGGTCCCGGTCAGGGTCCAGTCCGAGTTCACGATGGCTCCGTTTGTCCTTTTCAACTCCAGCAACCGGCGGATCGTCCGGTTCAGCCGAACGAGATCCCCGGACTCCTTGATGTCGAACTCGGGGTCTTTCGTGCGCTTGGCCGTGTAGGCGCTGAATGAGATGCTGGCCCCCCACTCTCTCGCCTTTTCGTAGCATTGCTCCAGAACAGGAAGGTTCCAGCGCGTGATGGCGGTGTTCATGATCACGTTGCCGTGGCCGTGCGCGGTCAGGCGCGGCACGATCTCCGACAAATGGCGGAAAAGGCCGCGATGACGGCGAAAGTCGTCGTGACGTTCGTCCGGGAAGTCCAGAGAAACGGAGAACTGGTTGACCCCGGCCTCGACCGATCTCAGGTACAGATCCTCGGTCAAATTGCTGCCGTTGGTTACCACAATCAGATAAGGGAGACCCGAGCCCTCCTTCACCGCCCGAACGATATCGAGGAGGTCGTCCCGGAGGGTGGGCTCACCCCCCGAAAGCTGGAGCAGAACGGGACGCAGCTCTTTTTCCAACCGGCGATAGTCTTCGGGCCCGAGTTGTTTCTCCCCCTTGAGTCTTCCTCCATGGTCACAGTGGCGGCAATTGCAGGTGCAGGAGTGCGTCAGTTCGAAGGAAACCGCGATCGGCCGCCTCAGGGCATAGCTGACGGTACCCCGCACGGCCATTCTCGCTGCCAGTACTCGGTTCAACTTCTTCATAGATCACCGCCTCCCTCGATCGGGGCGCCCAACAGCTCGAACGGCTCGAATTCTATTGCCGGCCCGTAACCGGGTCAAGCGGATCTCGCGAGCGAACGGTCGTCCGGGTAAGAGTCCGACACGTACTTCGTCGGACCTGCCGGAAGCTGAACCTTTTCACCCACAGCCGAATCTGAAATCATAGAACCGGAAACAAGACGAAAGGAACGGGATTTGGTGATGCGATCCGTAAGAGCGCCGATCTTGAGCGTCCTGTCCCTCGCTCTTTTGGCTCCCGCCTATGGCCGGCAGGAGAAGCCGGAGGGAGAACCCGAGGTTGTGCCCGTCTCGCAGAAGAAAACCCGGGTTCACCTCGGTCCCGTCCATGTTGGAGCGGGCTGGACACACACCAGGGGCCACTTCTTTCATCCCTGGAGCCCGTGGTACCGTCTTTACCACCGCCCGTTCCTCCTGCCGGCGGCGCACTATCTGTACGACCCTTACCTTTACCCGTTCCCCTCTTCGCGCGAGGGAACCGGCGAAGTAAGACTTGAGAACATCGCGGAGGACGCCGCCGTCTTTGTCAACGGAGGGTACGCAGGCCTGGCGGGGGATCTCCGTAAGTTTCGACTCCATCCCGGAGCGTACACACTGCGGATCGAGGTCGACGGCAAGGAACCCTTTGAAACGCGGCTCTATGTCCTCACGGGTAAGACCCTGCGCGTACGACCCGGGGATCGGGAGGGCAAGCCATGACTCGAGAACTCGTTACCCTGTCGGCCGCTCTTGGTCTTATCGCCGCAACGGCGGCGGGCCAGGGAATGGCCCCGCCCGACAATCTCGACGCCTTCCCGGCCGTTCACCGGGACGACCGCGTGGAACTGGCCGCCCGACTCCTGACTCCCAAGCAGGTCTCGCAGCGATTCGTCTCCGACTTGAACCGCGGCTACCTCGTGGTGGAGGTCGTGGTGAACCCGAAAGACCCCCCCTTCACCGTGAACCGGATCGACTTCGTCCTCCGATCCGAGGAGCCCGACGTGGCCACGGGAGCGCAGTCGGCCGATCTGGCCGCCGCCACGCTGCAAAAAACCGCCCCCACGTCCCGCGGCGTCAGGGTAATGCCCCAGGTCGGAATCGGGTACGAGACCGGCTCAGGGGGGCGTTACGATCCGGTGACCAGAACCTCCCGGCGAGGCGGATTGAGCACCTCGGTGGGGGTCGGAGTCGGTCTGGAGGGAAGCCGCCCGAGCGTCACGGACACCGACCGCCAGGTCATGGCCATCGAGTTGCTGGAAAAGGGTTTGCCGGAAGGGTCCCACAGCCGAGGGGTCTCCGGCTACCTCTACTTTCCCTGGCCGGATGACGACCCACCGAACGCGCTGGAGCTGGAGTTCAGGGGCGAGGAGAAGGAGATTCGCCTGGAACTACCGGTCCAACCCTGAAGTCCCGCGGTCGAACCGGGGACGCCCAATCCGCGCTTATCGCTGAGGGAGGAGACGCCGGCGACTCTCCCTCGGCGCGCGGCTCGACTACTCCAGTCCCAAGCCGGGCATATCCCCCTCCTCAAACCCCAGATAGTGGGCCAGTTCGTGCCGCAGCGTCACCACTATCTCCTCGATGAGGCTTTCCCGATCCTGACACATCCGCTCCAGGTTTCCTTTGAAAAGGAAGATCGTGCCCGGAGACTCGGCTGAATTGAAGGCGCTCCTCTCGGTCATGGAGGTGCCGACGAACAACCCCAGGATGTCCGGCGGGAGGGGCAGGTCCCCCTGGTCCACGGGAGCGGCCATTTCCCGGGAGGGGAGGGTCTCGATCACCACGGGAACCTCATCCGCCAGCCTGCGAAGGGGGTCGGGAAGCTCGTCGAAAGCCGCCCGCACCGCCCGCTCCACCTCCTCGTCGCTGAGCCGGTTGGGCGGGGGAAACGCCTCGGGACTCAACCGGGTCGCCCGGCGGTCGGCAGCCGCCGCCTCACTCCACCGATCGGTGTGCTCCAGAATCTGAGCCAGAAGATCCCAGGCTTCGGGATCCTTCGGATCGAGCCGGAGCATTTCCCGGGCCTGTCCTTCGGCGGACTCGAGATCCCACAGGCGGTACGCGGTTCTGGCCAGGTAGAGACGGGCCGCCGACGCCGCCTCGGCCGACGCCGGACTCTCGTCCCCGACGGCGAGGTCCAGGACGCGCAAGGCGGCTTCTCGGGACATCTCCGGAAAATCGGCGTGATACGCCGCAGCCGCCAGGGCCAGCTGGGCTTCGGGATCACCCTCCCATTCCCGGGCGAGCGGAATGGCCAAGTCGAGGGCGGCGGCGAGTTCACCCTCGTCAAGCTGTGTCCAGACGGCGCTGATCTGTTCCTCGGGGGTCACGTTCCACCTCTCTCCGAACCCGGGCCTCGGTGGAGACGGGTCTCCCGTCACTCCCGACCCGGCGGCAGATCGTCCCCCATCGTAGCATGTTCCCTCCACACCTCCGAGCGTCTTCCGGAAGCGGACCTTCCGCGCCCACACCAAGCCAGACGCCGCCCACGGTGTGGTTTTCGGCCGCCCGCCGCGGGCCGGCCCGTCGCG